>JALWDQ010000886.1:0-2291 GCA_027039625.1 Calditrichia bacterium
AATCCCGGTGACTCCCGTGAAGAAAGTGCGCAAGGTAAATAAAACGGGAACAAAAACCACCTTTTTAGCCGATAAAGAAATTTTCAAGCGGGTGAAGTACAACTTCGACACGCTTTCCAATCGGTTGCGGGAGCTGGCTTTCCTGAACAAAGGATTGCGTATTATTCTGAAAGACGAGCGGGATGGTCGTGAGGAAGAGTACCACTACAAAGGCGGATTGACGGAATTCATTCGCTATCTGGATCAAAACCGCATTGCCCTCCACAA
Source organism: Calditrichia bacterium (assembly GCA_027039625.1). Taxonomy (GTDB): domain Bacteria; phylum Calditrichota; class Calditrichia; order RBG-13-44-9; family RBG-13-44-9; genus JALXCH01. Next base: position 268 of record JALWDQ010000886.1, read on the forward strand.
ACCCATTTACATCAGTGGGGAAAAGGAGGGAGTGGAAGTGGAAGTGGCTTTCGAATACAACGATTCCTACACGGACAATATTTTCAGCTATTGCAACAACGTAAACACCATTGAAGGTGGTACCCATTTAAGCGGGTTTAAATCTGCCCTGACTCGTACCCTGAATAATTACGGTAACAAAAACAACCTGTTGAAGAATATTCAGTTGCAGGGAGAGGATGTGCGCGAAGGGCTCACCGCAGTGGTGAGCGTGAAGGTAAGTGAACCGCAGTTCGAAGGGCAGACGAAAACCAAGCTGGGCAATGGAGAAGTGAAGGGAATTGTGGAATCCATTGTAAACGAGCAGCTAGCGGAGTTTCTGGAGCAGAATCCTTCGGTGGGGAAGAAGATTATCGAGAAGAATATTCAGGCGGCACAGAGCCGGGAAGCGGCTCGGAAAGCCCGGGAGCTGACCCGGCGCAAGAACGCTCTGGAAAACACTTCCCTGCCCGGTAAACTGGCCGATTGCAGTATTAACGATCCCGCACAGTGCGAAATATATCTGGTGGAGGGCGATTCCGCCGGTGGCTCTGCTAAACAGGGCCGCGACCGACGCTTCCAGGCGATCCTTCCCCTGAAGGGAAAAATCCTGAATGTGGAAAAAGCGCGCTTGAATAAAATTCTCTCTAACGAAGAGATTAAAACCATCATTACCGCTATCGGTGCCGGAGTGGGAGACGATGGATTTGATTACGAAAAATTGCGCTATCATAAAATTATTATTATGACCGATGCCGATGTGGACGGTGCCCATATCCGTACTCTGCTGCTCACCTTTTTCTTCCGCTACATGCGCAAATTAATTGAATTGGGACACGTGTACATCGCACAACCACCGTTGTACCGCATCAAAGCCGGTCGGGATGAATTTTACGTGTACGACGATGACGAGAAGGAGGAAATCCTGAAGCGTTACAGCAAAAACGGGTCGGAATCGAAAATCACCATCCAGCGCTACAAAGGTCTGGGTGAAATGAATCCCGATCAGTTGTGGGAAACCACCATGAATCCCGAAAAACGTACCTTGTTGCGGGTAACCCTGGAGAATGCAGCGGAAGCAGACCACATCTTTAGCACCCTGATGGGCGATCAGGTGGAGCCACGGCGGCAGTTCATTGCTAAAAATGCCCGTTATGTGCGTAATCTGGATATTTAATGAGAACTATTGGTAATTGATTGTTGAGATTCGAGCATCTGGAATTTGGATTTTGAATTTTGGGATTTGTATTTTGGTTCTTTGGGATGTGATGGAAAATTTAATGATTCAAAATAAAAGGTAAGGAAATGGAATTACAAAGACAGCGCATTATTCCTACGAATATCGAAGAGGAGATGAAAGACTCCTATCTGGATTATTCCATGTCCGTGATTGTGGCGCGGGCATTACCCGATGTGCGGGACGGATTGAAACCGGTGCATCGTCGGGTGCTTTACGGAATGCACGAATTGGGACTTCAATACAATAAACCCTATAAAAAGAGTGCCCGTGTGGTGGGCGAAGTGCTGGGGAAATACCACCCCCATGGCGATTCCGCCGTGTACGACACCATTGTGCGTATGGTGCAGGATTTTTCCATGCGCTACCCGTTAATTGACGGGCAGGGTAATTTCGGTTCCATCGATGGGGATGCCCCGGCGGCGATGCGTTACACGGAAGTACGGTTGGCCAAGATTGCGGGCGAAATGTTGCGCGATCTGGACAAGGATACCGTAGATTGGCGCCCGAATTTCGACGAAACATTGAAGGAGCCCGTTGTATTGCCAACGGTGTTTCCCAATTTGCTGTGTAATGGGGGTGCCGGTATTGCCGTGGGGATGGCCACCAACATGCCACCGCACAATTTGAACGAAGTGGTGGATGCCATTGTGGCAACCATTGATAATCCGGAAATTGAACTGGAAGAGTTGATGCAGCACATTTCCGGGCCGGATTTCCCCACGGGCGGGATTATTTTTGGGGCCGAGGGGATTAAAGAAGCCTACGC
>JALWDQ010000887.1:0-7069 GCA_027039625.1 Calditrichia bacterium
CCATAATACGTCCTCTCCTGATATTCTATTTTATTCACAATTTTTATTGAAAAACCTTCTATTTTAAGCAAATTTCAACGCAAACCGGATATTTAATAATATAGCCGGGATTTCTTTCAAAGCAAATATTTTCGAAAAAAGCGGCTGTTTGAAATACGGAATGGTAAATTTTGGGGAAGAACATCATAAGAAAGGAATGCCCAGCGCCACCCCGCCCATCAGGAAGAAGCCACTAAAATCGTATTTCTCCGGGGTGGTAAAGGAATCGGTAACCCCCTGAAGGGTGGTAAGCCGTCCGGTCATTTCGCGCAACGGAGCAACCCGAAACCCCGGTTCCAGGAAAAAATAAATTCCCCGGGTAAGGTGAAAGGTGACCCCACCGGAAAAATAAGCCACCATGGCACTGGTGCTAAAATCGCCTTTATTATCGATGAGCTGATCTGAATCCGAATAGTAAAATGTAGAGGCATTCCAGCCAATGCCCGCTCCAACCGCCGTGCCAATATACCAGTTCACTCGCTTCCAGCTACTGTAACTGAAAAAATAATGTAACCCAATGGTAAACTCCAGATACTCGATAGTGCGCCGGTAATGGTAATCGATAGCCCGTCCTTGCTGATACCCGGAATAGATGGCTTCGGTGGGTTCCCGGTAAAAATAGCTGGCAAGGTAAGCAAAATATTCATCCTCCACATGGTATTCCATCTGGAATCCCCAGGCATAATTCCCCCGGAAATCGTCCGGGACAGGCAGCCGGTTCCCCGTCTCCCGATAAATCGCCTCGATTTTATTGAACATATCGGCATTCACTTCGGCCATGCGCACCGTGCTGTAACCAAAATACGGTTTAAGGTAAAGGCGCTGAGCGGGTATCTGATGAAATCCCAGTAAAAGAATGACTATCACACCAAACTTTGCTTTCATCGAGCGACTCCGTCAATCCCCGGACAAATTCAATTTATTGCAGTGCGGTAACACGCTTCAAATTGCAATTCTAAAAAGCGCTGCACATAATGGCAACCCTAATTGTACTCTTCATCGATGTAGTTGGGATCCAGGTAATAGTCTCCGAAACCGGTGCGGTCGATAAAAAGAAATACTTTGCGCAGGTCGTAGTAGCGCCACACCTCGTAGGGCATGGTACCCGGCTCAAAGGGATGGCGCTCGATGTCGTCCGGTTCTCCAAATTTAATGAAGATACGTCCCCGGTCGGTTTCCCAGCCATCCTGCGCCATGGTGGAAAAATTCTCGTTGGCGTAATTCACCCGCCGGAAATATTCGTCCATTAACTCATTCTTCTGCGTATCGGGATTGGGATCCATGCGCTTCCAGAATCGTTTGAAATACGCCAGTTTTTCTTCGTAGGGTTGTTTCAGTGCCCAATCGATGGAATCGGCATCCATGATGTAGCGCATTTGCTTTAGTGCCAGCTCCAGGTCTCGCGGAGATTCCGGAACCTCCGTCCAGAAGAAGGAGAAAATTTTTCGGGAAGTTAGCCGCCTCCCCTGGTATCGCCCTTCCACTTCCAGACGATAGCGGCTCTGGTCGAATTGGCGCCGATTTAACCGCACGAAATGTTCGTTGTAAGCAGGTGCATCCACCAGAACGTAGCGATTAAGCTGCGCCAGCACCCCGTTGGCATCCCGGATGGTGTATTGTAAATGCAGGGTATCGCTGGTATCGCTCACCAGGGTTACAAAATAAAAGTAGATGTACTTCTCCCCCTGCCCAAAATTATTGTTCAGATTCGGTTCGAAATCGATGAGGCGTCCCAGACTATCCTGCGTGTAATGGGAGAACATCATCACATCACTTAACAGAAATTTTTGTTCCTTTAAACTGTTCACTACAAAATGAATTTTACGATTGATTTTTTTGGACGTGTAGCGGTCTTCCACGCTAATCACGGCATCGTAACTCCCGGCAGGAAGTTTAATTTCGGTAATAAACGTCTGCTTGATGTCCCGCGAATTGGTTTCTTCGAAACGGGTGGTTTCAATAACTTTTTTCTCTCGATGATTGTACACCGTTTTTTTCTGAGCATTGGAGATGAAAATTTCGTAATCGATCTCGGCGACAAATTTATCTTTCTTTTTTACGAACGTTAAATCGTCGTTCATCATTTGAATAAAAAGGCGGATGAGGCGTTGACTGCCATCGGGAGTAAAGGAGCGAAAAATTCCCACACGGAAGAATGGCAATCCAATGCCGCTCAGTCGGGGACTGGCCATGTATTGCGCCAGCGAAACAGTAAGAGCCAGAAGTACTCCCAGGATTGTAATTTTAACGAACTTCATTTTTCCTCCACTACCTGTCCCATCAGTTGATATTCCATGGCATCCGTAATTTGAACGCTGCAAAAATCGCCGGGTTTTATTCCGGCAGGAAGAGGTTCAACCAGCACCTCGTTGTCAATCTCCGGAGAATCGGCATAGGTTCGTCCCACGGCATACCCTTCTTCCGGATTTACTTCATCGATTAGAACTTGATAAATTTTCCCCACTTTTGCAAGATTTTTCTCCAACGAAATTCCTTGCTGGATTTCCATGATCTCCCGGTAGCGTTCCTCTGCCACTTCCTGCGGAGGATGTGGTAACGCGTAAGCAGCCGTGCCTTCTTCGGGAGAATACACAAACACCCCCAGCCGATCGAACCGCGTTTCCTGCACAAATTCCTTCAGCGCCTGGAAATCCTCTTCCTCCTCGCCGGGGTGTCCCACAATCAGGGTAGTGCGCAAAGCCACTTCCGGGATGCGTTCCCGAAACCGGCGCAAAATCTCCCGAATGCGCCGGGCACTCCCACCCCGCTTCATCACCTGCAACATGTGGTCGGTAATGTGCTGCACCGGTAAATCCGCGTACGGCACAATGCGGGAACTCTCTGCCATCAGTTCAATCAAATCATCCGGGAAGGTGGTGGGATAGGTGTAATGCAGGCGAATCCAGTGCAAACCATCCACTTTTTCCAGTTCCTGCAATAAAGGAAGGATGCGCTGCTCGCCATACAAATCGATGCCGTAAAACGTAGTGTCCTGCGCAATCACGATGAGTTCCTTCACCCCCTGTTGAGCCAGAAGCTCGGCTTCTCGCACAATATCTTCCATGGGACGGCTCCGGTGCTGCCCGCGAATCAAAGGGATGGCACAAAAAGCACACTCGTGGTTGCAACCTTCGGATATCTTGAGATAAGCGAAATGTCCGGGACGAGCCAGCAGCCGCTTCTCGTAAAGATGCTCGGGAGCCTGGGGAGAAAGATTTAAATAGCGAAGGATGTTGATAAAATCCTCCGTGCCAAAGTAGGCATCCACCTCCGGAATCTCCTTCCGAAGGTCACGCATATAGCGCTGGCTTAAGCAGCCGCACACCAGCACTCGGGTATCCTGTTTGCGCTTTTTAATCTCCCCCGCTTCCAGAATCGCTTCGATGGACTCCTGTTTAGCCGGAGTGATGAAGCCGCAGGTGTTAACGATGATGGTATCCGCCTGAAGCGGATCGTCCGTAAACTTCACTCCATTGGCTTTAAGCTGCCCCATCAGAATTTCCGAATCGTACACATTCTTCGAGCAGCCCAGGGTGGTTACATGCACCATCCGGGGCACTTTCTTTTGTTGAGATTGAATGTTCATTTTTCTATTTTTTCCCATCTTCATTTTCCCACCTTCATTTTAGCCACCTGGTACATTCCGGTTAACCGTGCAGGCCAGCTTATGGCGCGTAAACGAAGCATCTCCCATGTGTGTCCCACGCCCGGCTCCAGTTTGCGTCGAAAGGTCTTAAGTGAATCCGTACCGTACACCGGAATTCTCTTCAGTGCTAAAAGCTCCTCATTCCCGGTGCGTCCCCACAAATTGCGGCACCCGAAACGATACCCCGCCTGGTGCGCCATCCGCCGGATGCGCGCATTCTGCCGCCCAAAGGGATAAGCCACCACGGTTACCTCTACACCCGTCAGGTTTTCTAATACGGCACGGGATTCCTCCAGTTCCCGGCGAACTTCTGCATCATTCAAATAAATGAGGGCTCGATGGGAAACGGTATGGGAACCCAGCTCCCAACCGGCTTCCCACAGGTGCTGCAACTGGTCATCATTCAAATGGCGGAAACGGATTCCCCCCAGATTGGCATCCCAGGTATTCCACTTCCCCCGATACCCGGTAACAACAAACACCACGGCGGTAAATCCCACCTCCTGCAGAACGGGAAAAGCGTAGCGGTAAACCGATTCGTAACCATCATCAAAAGTGAGGATAATTGGCAGTGCCGAATGGAGCTCTACTTTGTGCCAGTTGCGGAAGGTTACCGTCTGGTAGCCTTGTTCACGCAGCCATTCCATCTGCTGGCGAAAATTTTCCGGAGAGACCACATTTAATCCCCATTCCTTTACCGTATCGATTTTATGATAGGTTAAAATGGGGATGGAAGCGAGTACTGACGCTCTATTCATTCTCACCGGGATTTAAATCTTTAATTTTCTGTTTGAGGTCTGCGACGGGAAGGTTGGCAATTTCTGCCAGAGTCTTTTTGACCACATATCCTTTATACACCGCCAGTCCTTTAGCCAGATACGGATCGTTTAACACCGCATTTTCCAGCCCCTCTTCGGCAATGCGCAGAAGGTAGGGCATAATGGCAGCAGAAAGTGCCCGGGAGGCAATTCGCGGTACCGCCGAGGTGATATTGGAGACGCAGTAATGCACGACATCGTGCAGAATAAAAATGGGATTTTCCAGAGTGGTGGCTTTGCAGGTTTCCACACTGCCCCCCAGATCGATATCCACATCCACAATTACCGAACCGGAACGCATGGTTTTGACCATTTCCGGGGTAATGAGGAGCGGCGTTTTTTTATCCGCCACCTGGATGCAGGAAATGAGTAAATCCGTTTGGGGAAGAATTTCTTTTAAAAATTCCTCGGTAAGAATCAGGGTGGAGACGTTGTGCAGGTTAAAGGCATCCAGTTGTTGGAGCTTCTCGAAATTGGTGTCCAGCACCGTAACGTGGGCACCCAGCTTGGCCGCGGTGATGGCTGCCTGTTGGCCCACGTTTCCGGCTCCCAATATGGTCACCTGGGCGGTGGGAGAACCGGTGACCTGCCCCAGCACAATTCCCCGTCCTCCCGCGTGCTTCTGCAAATAAAAAGCACCGTTTAATGTTGCCATCTGTCCGGTAATGCGACTGATGGGGCGGCTAATGGGATGTTCCCCATTGTCATCTTCCACAAACTCGTAAGCAAAGGAGGTGCTTCCCCGGGCTGCCATGGTTTTCACCAGCTCCGGATTCCGAACAAAATGGAAGAAGGCGAAAATTATTTGATCCGGGGAAATCAAATCGTATTCTACGGGCTGGGGCTCTCGCACCTTGAGGATGGCATCCACCGAGGCATACAATTTCTCGGGCGAGGGTAAGATTTTAGCTCCGGCATGCTCGTAACTGGAGTCCGAAGCATTACAAAAATCCCCTGCTCCGGTTTCCACATACACCTGATGATTCCGTTTGGTAAGCTCTTTTACCAGAAAAGGCATGGCGCCTACTCGATACTCGTCGGGTTTCACTTCTCGCGGGATACCAAAAATCATGTCTCTTCCTTTGCTTGTTTTTCGAATAATAGGAAATTTTTGAAAATTTGTAAAGAAGAAAATTTCCTTATCGTTCTAATTTAATCACTTCAAGCAACAAAAAATAGAAAGAAATCGTTGAAAAGAAGTTAGAATTTTAGGTGAAGGCTTTAATTTTTGGGTATTAAAGTAATCCGAACTTTCCATGGGTATTGTGCCCGTTCTTTCTTCCTGAAATGACATTTAGGACAAATACCGTTCAAATGCTAATTTGCATATTCCGAAGAATGCTGCCCGTGCATTCATCCGTAGGATTCTGCGGGCAGAACCCGTCTCGGGTAACATCCAGTGGAATGAAATCTGAATTTAATTTTTAGAACCGCAAAGTGCGCAAGGGAGGCGCAAAGTTCGCTAAGGGTTTTATTTTACATTTTTCATTTAAAATCAGAATGACCGCCACACATTTTCTCCATCCCTGTCATTCTGAGCGCAGCGTCAGCGGAGCGAAGAATCTCTAAAACTGCGGTTGATTTTATTTAAACGCAAAGAGCGCAACGGAGGCGCGAAGGGCGCAAAGGTGTCGTTTAAAATTTTTAATTTCAAATGGAAGATTTTCACCCTCGCCTGTGGCGGGGTTCAGAATGACAATGCAGGGCTCTTTCCTGTCATTCTGAGGAGTCCCGCAACGCGGGACGACGAAGAATCTCTACCTCCCCTATCCACTACCAAATGAGATTCTTCACTTTTGCCTATGGCGAGGGTTAAGAATAACAGAAACACCATTCTTCCTTCCCTGTCATTCTGAACGGAGCGTTAGCGTAGCGAAGGATCTCTTTTGCATTGCATGGAATATTTTTTATTCGTCTAAAGAGAGTGCCGCTGGAAATGTTACTCTAAAATTACAAAACCAAAATACCATACAACAAATTTTGAATCACAAAAAAACTCCAAATTGCAATCTCCAATAAACAATTATTTTTTTTCGTGCCAATTCGTGTGATTCGTGGTTCTATTAATTTCAGTGAATCCTGAGGTTAAAGAGATACATTCAAAATTCTCAATCCAATTTACAGTGTGACGCCCTTTCAGGGCTTTTTTTTGTGTTAATTTTTATTCCCGGGGCTTCGCCCCGGGCTCTTCATGTGTGAGTGCTTCGCACTCCTGAGGTAAATTTATTGCTTTTATTCTTTTGCATCTTGATTGGCTTTTTAGACCTTCAAAAAATTGCTTTTTTTACATCAACAAATCGTAATAATTGCACGATCCCGCCTAATTAAAATGTTTTTATTCAAAAATTCAAAACTCAAATCACAAAATAAAAATCACAAATAACAGATTCCAGAGTAACAAGCATTAATTTTATAATTTTAAATAGATTAGCATGTTTTTTCTGTTTGAATTACGTTTTTATTTTTCATTCGTGATTATTCGTGTGATTCGTGGGCAAGTAATTTTTGGGTAAGTTCCCATTCGAACGATTCATGGTTTTGTTGATTCCGGTGATCCCGATAATTT
>JALWDQ010000888.1:0-7067 GCA_027039625.1 Calditrichia bacterium
TGAAATTCTTCAGGAAGCGGGTAAAAAGGTCGTGGCCATTCGCCATCCCATGCCGTACGGAAATCTGGTGGAGCAACGGGTACAGCGGTTTGCCACGTTAGAAGATCTGGATAAGTACAAATGCACCATCGAGGAACGGGAAGAGTACGAGCCCCACATTGTCCGGGGGAACGTCATTTACGCCGGTGTGGATTACGAAGCGATATTGCGCGAGGCAGAGAAGGAAGCGGATATAATCGTCTGGGACGGCGGTAACAACGACCTGCCGTTCTACCACGCGGATTTGCACATTACCGTTGCCGATCCCCATCGTCCCGGCGACGAACTTTTTTACTATCCCGGCGAAGCCAATCTGCGCATGGCCGATGTGGTGGTGATTAACAAAATCGATACGGCTGACCCCGATGATGTGCTGATGGTGCGGGAATCCATTCAGGAAGTTAATCCCGAGGCAATGGTCATTGATGCCGCCTCTCCCATTTCGGTCGAGGATTACCATCTGATTCAGGGCAAACGGGTGCTGTGTGTGGAAGATGGGCCCACTTTAACCCATGGGGAAATGACCTACGGGGCTGCGGTGGTAGCTGCCAACAAGTACGGCGCCGCCGAGCTGGTGGATCCTCGTCCCTACACTGTGGGAACTATCACCGAAACCTTCAAGAAATATCCGGACATTGGTACCCTGCTCCCGGCTATGGGGTACAGTCCCCGGCAAATTGAGGATCTGGAAGAGACCATCAATAAGGCCGAAGCGGATGTGGTAATCATTGGAACCCCCATCGACCTGCGGAAATTGATTAAAATCAACAAACCGGCGGTGCGGGTAACCTATGAGCTGCAAGAAATTGGTAAGCCGGATTTACGCGACGCTTTGAAGCAATTTTTATAGAAAATAGATCTGAAATGAACCTGGAAAAGCCCTTTCGAAGGGCTTTTCCAGTTTTAAGCGGAAAACCGGGAACGGGCAAGGGTATTTTGATTGCGAATAACAAAAAGGAGAGGTTGGTTGTTCCCGGAGGAGAGTTACTCCGATTGCGGGTGGTGCTTTTTAGAGGCCGGTCCGGTGCGAAACATCGGTAAGGGCAGGGTTTTTGAACGCTCTGTTTTTTAAGCCAGATGTCTTCCGTTGGAGGTTCTTATGGAGAAAAGAAATCGCGCAAGCACCATTGCGCAAAATGCCCGAAACCGGTCGGAAGAAATTATTTTTTTCGGTTGCTTATTCAGGCTAAAATTGAAAACTTAACTCCTTGATTTTTCACAAAAACCCTGTTCAGGCAGGGAAGTGAGTGGGAATTATGAGCGAGAGAAAAACGGTTGTTGTTGCACTGGGTGGGAATGCCATTACCCAGCAGTTTGAAGAAGGTAATATTCACCAGCAGTTTGCCAACACCCGCCGGAGTTTGTTGGGGGTGGTAGAGCTCATTAAAATGGGACACCGGGTTCTGATTACCCACGGAAACGGACCCCAGGTGGGTAATTACCTCATTCGCGTGGAGGCCTCGCGCCATCTGGTACCGCCGTTGCCACTGGGGATTATGGTGGCCGATACCGAAGGCGGAATGGGGTACATGATTGAGCAGTGTTTGCAGAATAAAATGCACGATCGAGGCATCCGGAAGGAAGTGGCTACGGTAATTACCCAGATGCTGGTGGATCCCAACGATCCTTCCATTCACAATCCCACCAAATTTGTGGGACCGTTTTACAAAAAAGAGCAGGTTCAGGAGCTGGTGGAGAAGCGGGGCTGGGTGATGAAAGAGGATCCCGGCCGGGGCTGGCGCCGGGTGGTTCCTTCTCCTAAACCGCTGGAGATTGTAGAAAAACGCATCATCCGCATGCTGGTGGAGCAGGATGTAGTGGTGATTGCTGCCGGTGGTGGCGGCATACCGGTGTACATCGATCCCAGGAACGGCTGGCTGGAAGGCGTGGATGCGGTGATTGACAAAGACCTGGCCAGCGCCGTGCTGGCACGGGATGTTCATGCCCAGGAGCTAATGATTTTAACCGCTGTGGAAAAAGTTGCACTGAATTTTGGCAAGCCCAATCAGCAGGATCTGGATCGGATGACGGTACAGGAAGCAGAGCGCTATTTGCAGGAAGGGCACTTCCCCGCGGGAAGCATGGGACCCAAAATTCAAGCGGCAATTAACTTTCTGCGCAGCGGGGGCGAGCGGGTAATTATTACCTCCATCGAGAAATCGGTGGATGCGGTGCAGGGAAATGCCGGAACGGTGATTGTACCGGATTAAATAGACGAGAATCTGGAACTGAAGATAAAACGAGTGAGGGACATCGATGAATATTCATGAGTATCAAGCGAAGGAAGTGTTTCGGAAGTATGGGGTGGCGGTGCCGCGCGGGAAAGTGGCATTTACCCCGGAAGAAGCGGAAGCGGCTGCCCGGGAGCTGGGTGGTTCTGTATTTGTGGTAAAAGCACAAATTCACGCGGGTGGTCGGGGGAAAGCCGGTGGCGTGAAGCTGGCAAAATCCCCCGAAGAAGTCAAAGAAATTGCCGCCAAAATGATTGGTATGAAGCTGGTGACCCACCAGACCGGGCCAGAAGGTAAAGAAGTGCGCCGCGTGCTGGTGGAAGAAGGCATCGACATCGACCGGGAACTCTACCTGGGCATTGTGCTGGATCGTTCCCGCTCCCGGCTGGTGTTTATGGCCTCCACCGAAGGAGGCGTGGAGATCGAAAAGGTGGCGGCAGAAAAACCGGAAGCCATCATTAAAGAATACGTCGATCCCAAAATTGAACTGCAGCCCTTCCAGGCACGCAAAATTGCTTTTGCGCTGGGTTTGCAGGGCGATCAGGTCAAAAATGCGGTTAAATTTATCATGAGCCTGTACCGCGCTTTTGTGGAAACCGATGCTTCTCTGGCAGAAATTAATCCTCTGGTGGTTACCAAACAGGGGCAGGTGCTGGCCCTGGATGCCAAAATGAACTTCGACGATAGCGCCCTCTTCCGCCATCCGGATATTCTGGAAATGCGCGATGTGAGCGAAGAAGACCCCCTGGAAGTAGAAGCGTCCAAATATCATCTCAATTACATTAAGCTGGATGGGAACGTGGGATGTATGGTAAACGGTGCGGGCCTGGCCATGGCAACCATGGATATCATTAAGCTGGCTGGCGGAGAACCGGCCAACTTTCTGGATGTGGGGGGTGGCGCTAATGTGGAAACGGTACGAAACGGGTTTAAAATCATCCTCTCCGATCCCAACGTAAAAGCCATTCTCATTAACATTTTTGGTGGAATTGTTCGTTGCGACCGGGTGGCAAAGGGTATTATTGAAGCAGCCAAAACGGTGGACATCAACGTGCCGATGGTGATTCGGCTGGCGGGAACCAACGCTGAGGAAGCCGCTGAATTGCTGGAAAAATCCGAAATGCATTTCGAGGTGGCACACACCCTGGAAGAAGCTGCCCAAAAAGTGGTGGCTGTGTTACAGAATTGAACAGAGAACCCTGGAAGATTAAGGAAAAGGAGAAGAGATGAGTATCATTGTCGATAAAACCTCTCGAGTGCTGGTTCAGGGAATTACCGGAAAGGAAGGTTCTTTCCATACCCAGCAAATGATGGAATACGGCACCAATGTGGTTGCGGGTGTAACTCCCGGAAAGGGAGGGCAAATGTTTATGGATAAGGTGCCGGTGTACAACACGGTTCAGGAAGCGGTAAAGGAAACGGGCGCCAATGTCTCGGTGGTTTTTGTACCCCCGGCATTTGCACCGGATGCCATTTACGAAGCAGCCGATGCGGGCATCGAAACGGTGGTGTGTATTTCCGAAGGAATTCCTGCGCTGGACATGCTGAAAGTGTACGACTATTTGCAGACCACCGACACTCGGCTGATTGGACCCAACTGCCCGGGCATTATTTCTCCCGGGAAGTGTAAGGTGGGCATTATGCCGGGATTCATCCATCGAGAAGGAAGTGTGGGGGTCATCAGCCGGAGCGGTACGCTCACTTACGAAGCGGTGGATCAGATTACCCGCGAAGGGCTGGGGCAATCCACCTGTATTGGAATCGGCGGCGATCCCATCATTGGCACCCGCTTCATCGATGCGCTGAAGCTGTTTAAGGACGATCCCGAAACCGAATTGGTGGTACTGATTGGCGAGATTGGCGGGACGGCAGAGGAGGAAGCGGCAGCGTGGATTAAGGAGAACTTCAACAAACCGGTAGTGGCGTTTATTGCCGGGCAAACAGCGCCTCCGGGACGCCGGATGGGACATGCCGGAGCCATCATCAGTGGTGGCAAAGGAACGGCAGCCGAAAAGATGAAAGCGCTGGAAGCTGCCGGTATTCATGTGTGCAAAAGCCCGGCCGATATTGGCAAAACCGTGGTCAGTATTTTGAAAAAAGCATAGAGAATATGGGTTAATTTTAGTATATTCGTGCCAATTTTTAGAAAAGAAGTGGAGGAAAAAATGGAAGAAGCAACCGTCCAGCGCCTGAAGGAAGAGTTGACACAGAAAACGCCCGAGCTTATGCGCCGTTCGGACATGCTGGTGATTTACCAGAAGTGGTGCAAAGCCTGCGGCATTTGCTACGATCTGTGTCCTCAGGGAACTCTGGCGCCGGACCGCGAAGGAAAGGTGTATATTAAATATCCGGAAACGTGCACCGGATGTAAAATCTGCGAGTTGCACTGCCCGGATTTTGCCATTTTGGTCATTGGGCCGCCCCGGAAGGCTCCAAAAGCACCCAAGGAAGAGAAGTAAAGAAATTAACGCGAAAAATTAAGGAATAGATCATGGCAGAAGAAGTTCGATTTATGCAAGGTAACGAAGCCTGTACGGAAGGGGCAATTGCCGCTGGCTGCCGATTTTATGCGGGATACCCGATTACACCTTCTACGGAAATTGCCGAGCACATGTCCGATAAGCTCCCCCGCGTGGGCGGCAAGTTCATTCAAATGGAAGACGAAATCGCCAGTATTGCCGCCATTATCGGTGCCAGCGTTGCCGGTGTGAAATCCATGACCGCCACCAGTGGCCCCGGTTTTTCCCTGATGCAGGAGGGGATTGGTTACGCCTGCATGGCAGAAATTCCTGTGGTGGTGGTGAATGTGATGCGCGGTGGTCCCAGCACCGGCCTGCCCACCAAAGCCTCTCAGGGAGATATCATGCAAGCCCGCTGGGGTACCCACGGCGACCACTACCTCATTGCCCTGGCTCCGGAATCGGTAAAGGAAACGTTTTACCTCACCATTAAGGCGTTCAACCTCTCCGAAAAGTACCGTGTTCCGGTGGTTTTGCTCATGGACGAGACAATCGGGCACATGCGAGAGAAAGTGGTGCTTCCCGATTATTCAACCATTCATGTGGAAAATCGTTTAACCCCCATTGTTCCACCGGAATGGTACAAGCCGTACGAAATTACCACCGATTTCATCACCCCGATGGCGCCCTTCGGAACCGGATACCGCTACAACATCACCGGATTGACCCATGACGAGATGGGCTTCCCAACTAACAATGAGTACGAGATTGTCCGCAAAATGGATAAATTGCGGGACAAAATTGAACGAGCCCGTTCACAAATCGAAGATTACGAAACCTTCTACACCGAAGATGCCAACACCCTGATTATTGCCTACGGTTCCGTGGCACGTTCCGCTAAAGAGGCAGTGCTCTATCTGCGAGCTCATCGGCGGAAGGTTGGATTGTTCCGTCCCATCACCATCTGGCCATTCCCGGAAAAAGCCCTTCTGGATTTAATGAAAAATGTGGATCGGGTGTTTGTGGCCGAGATGAATCAGGGACAGTTGATTCACGAAATTCGTAAAATTGAATGTTACCATAAACGTATTTACGGAATTAATCGATATGACGGGGAAATGATTACCCCTAACCAGATCATTAGCAAAATTCGCGAGGCAAGATAAATGAAACAGCCAATTGTTCTAACATATTTGCGAGCCAAGAAGCGTTTTCCCCATGTGTGGTGTCCCGGTTGTGGGCACGGAGTTGTAATGGGTTCCTTAATTCGAGCCATCGACAAACTGGGATTGAACAAGGATGAAGTTGCCATGGTAAGCGGAATTGGTTGTTCCAGCCGCATGACCGCTTACGTGGATTTTAATACCCTGCACACCCTGCATGGACGTCCCATTGCTTTTGCCACCGGCCTGAAGCTGGGAAATCCCAAACTGCACGTGATTGTGATTACCGGCGATGGGGACGCTACGGCCATTGGTGGAAATCACTTCATCCATGCGGCCCGTCGGAATATTGATATGACTGTTATTTTGATGAACAACGCCATTTACGGGATGACCGGTGGACAAATTTCGCCCACCACCCCCCACGGCGGTCGCGGATCCACCGCCAAAGTGGGGAATCCCGAACATCCGTTCGATATTCCCAAGCTGGCGATTGCCGCAGGTGCTTCCTTTGTGGCCAGTACCACGGCTTACCACGTTCCGGCCATGGATCGCATCATCATGCAGGCCATCCAGAACAAGGGATTTTCGGTGGTGGAAATTTATTCCCAGTGTCCTACCTACGAAGGTAAATGGAACAAACGCGGCGATGCACCTCAAATGTTGCGTTATTATAAAGAACACGCGGTTCCCATTACCGCGAAAAACAAATATTCTCCCGAGGAACTGAAGGACAAGTTCTTCATTGGCGTGTTCCACAACGAGAAAAAGCCGGAATTTGTGGAAGAGTACGAAAAAGTGATCGAAACCATGCAGGTGCAAGAGAAATTAAAACAACTGAGCAAGAAAGAGGATAAACATGAATCCCAAGGAGAAAAACAAAAAGAAACAGCCAAAGAAAAAGATTGAGATTCGTTTAAGCGGCTCGGGTGGACAGGGGTTAATTCTGGCGGGTGTGATTCTGGCCGAAGCCGCCGCTATTTTCGAAGGGAAAAATGCGGTGCAAACCCAGAGCTACGGGCCGGAAGCCCGCGGCGGTGCCAGCAAGAGCGAAGTGATTATCAGTGATGGCGAAATTCTTTACCCCAAAACCACCCGGGTGGATTACCTTCTGGCGCTCAATCAGGAATCGTGCGATAAATACGCCCGCGACCTGAAAGAGGATGGATTGCTGT
>JALWDQ010000889.1:0-2289 GCA_027039625.1 Calditrichia bacterium
CCGTGCAGAATATTACCTTCGACATTGCCGTACGGGATACCGAAATCTGGATTGCCAGTTTTGGCGGGGGAATTCGCCGCTCCCGGGACATGGGGCAAACCTGGGAAGTGGTAACCACCGATGGGAAGCCCTTCAGTGCCCTGAAATATTTGAACCACCGGGGCTTTTCCGTGATGACCGAAAACGGAAACATCTGGGTGGGGACGGCAGATGGCATCAGCAAATCCACCGATGGCGGGCAAACCTGGACGCGCTATCGGGTTGTGAATTACCAGCCGGAGGAAGGAGGAATCTCCGGGAATTGGGTGATTGCCCTGGCCTACAATCCCTGGGATGGCAGCGTGTGGGCCTGTACCCTCACCACCGGGGGAAATGAATTTAATTCCGTAAGCCGCACCCTGGATGGGGGCTACACCTGGGATAATTTGCTGGTGGAGGAATTAAGCGATGGCACCTATCCCCGGGCAATTGCTTTTTACGATTCCGCCGTATATGTTGCCACCGAAAAAGGGGTGTTTAAAAGCATCGATGGGGGAGAGAGCTGGTACCTGTTCCCGCAAATTACCGACAATGTGAGCGGTGAAAAAATCCTGACCACTAAATTCTATTCAGTGGCCACAGCTCCTTTCCTGAACGGGCAGCATCGCCTGTGGGTGGGGAGTGCCGATGGGCTGGCGCTGACCACCAACAACGGGTACCAATGGACCATTTTTCGGAGCTTTGTTTCCACCCGAAAGCGCACCAAACCTGCGGTGTATGTCTATCCCAATCCGTTTTCCCCACGTCGGGGTGATTATATCCGCTTTCAGTTCGATATTTCCAGCGAAACCGAGGTGAAGATCGACATCTTCAACTTCGCCATGGAAAAAGTCATCAGTCTGCGGGAGTTCGAGGCGGCGCCGGTGCAGGGCACCTACGATCGTTCTGCCATCTGGGATGGACGAGATAACAACGGCCGGATGGTAGACAATGGGGTGTATTTCTTCCGCGCCGAAATTCAGGGAAAGGTGACCTGGGGAAAAATTGTGGTGATTAATTAATCGGATTCAATCTGCCAAATGCGAAAATAACTGTGAGGACAATAGAATGCGTAAATTCAGCATCTTTTTTCTTATACTGGGAATGATGGGGACGTTGCTGGCCGAGGGGAATGGTGGCTATGCCGGTGCTTTTTTGCGGATGGGACTGGGTGCCCGCGGCATCGCCATGGGGAATGCCCAGACGGCGGCTCCCCCGGATGGCTTCGGATTTTTCTACAATCCTGCCTCTCTGCCCGAGCTTCCATCCATGTCCGCTAATTTCACTTACAGCTTCCTCTCGCTGGACAGAAAAATGAACTATGTGGGCATCTCCACACCCCTGAAACCCAACGCCGGTTTCTCCCTGGGCTGGATTTTTAGCGGGGTGGGAGATATTCAGGGGTACAATTCCATCGGAGAACAAACCGGTAAAATTAATCACGGGTACCATGCCATTTATTTTTCTTTCGGCGCTCAAATTATTCCCAACCGCTTAAGCATTGGAGTAAATGCGAAATATTTAAAGGAAAGCATATCCGACGAAGAGGGAAGCTACGATTACGGCGGTTCAGGATTTGGCGGAGATCTGGGAGTGCTCTTCCGCGTACGGGAGGGATTGTATCTGGGCTATCTAATGAAGGATGTAAATGCCAAGCTCAAGTCCAATACCAACGATATTTTTGAACAGGGGATGACGCTGGATAATCAGTTCCCTTTAACCAATGTAGCTGGTATTTACTTCCAGACACCCTGGAAATTCCTGCGCCTGGCGTACGATTTCGAATGGAGCACTGCCGGAACGGAGAAGCATCACGCCGGGGTGGAGTTTGCCATTCCCCAGGCAGCGGCACGTTTCGGGTACGACCACAACCACTGGACCCTGGGAGGTGGCTTGAATATCCATACCGCATTTGGAATGACAGCCATTTTAAACTATGCCTTTGTCAGTTCGGTAGTGGATGAAGGAGCCAGCCATATTTTTACCTGGGAGCTGGCTTTTTAAAGGGACTTTCGTTTAGAATGTAAATAGAAATAATGAGCTAAATTTTAGGAAGGGCTTTTAGATGAAAAAATGGGGTTTTCCGGGAATCTGGAAAATAGTGCTTTTAATAGGATGGCTTTACGGTACAGGGTTTGCCGGTAGCACGGGAATGGCGTTTCTGAAGGTTGGGGTAGATGCCCGGGCGGTGGGAATGGGCGAGGCATACACGGCCTTTGCCCGTGATGCCGCTGCCACGTTCTGGAATCCCGCAGGATTGGCAGGTGGCGT
>JALWDQ010000890.1:0-2283 GCA_027039625.1 Calditrichia bacterium
TATCTCTACATGAACAAACCTGCGTACGCTCGAGAGATCAATCGTCAGTTGCGGAACGGACAGATTTCCCAGAAAGAATTATTCTCCACCTGGTGTTTGAATGATGAGAAATACGCCTGCTTGCAGAAATGGATTACCCCGGAGAAAGTACAGCACGCGCTTCAGCCCATTCTGGAAAAATTACAGCGCTCACACTTCCGTCAAACAGATCCCCGGGAACCGCTCATTCACCACAGCACGGAAACGGTAACCGAAAAGATTTCTTTCTTAATCCGGCAAAATCAAACTAAAATTGTTGCCGAAAATCCCGAAGTGCAACTGGAGCACCTGCGGCGGGAAATTCAGGCCGACCCCAGGAAGCGTTCCCGCTGGCAGGAGTATTTTCAGCAACTTAAACGGCGAGGAAATGTTGCCCAATTGCTGGATGCCTACCGCCAATATTTAAGTGTGTACCCGGAGGATGCGGAAGTTCTAAACGAGATGGGTGTATTGCTCTGGAATAATGGACGGCGAAAAGAAGCAGTGACCTTTCTGGAACATGCCCTGTTGAATAACCGGCAGCATCCGGAATATCTGAAAAATCTTGCCGAAGCGTATCTTACTCTGGAGAATTTCCAGGATGCCATCAAAGTGATAATGGAAATGATGCGACTGTTTCCGGAAGATTTTTACGCCTTTCAGGTAATGGCGGAGTTGTATGTGGAAAATGGGGATTTACAATCTGCGCTAAAACTGGTGGAACAGTTTCTGGTGCACAATCCCGAGCATCCTCAGGCCCTGCAGATGCGCGAATTGCTGCAAAATCGCCCTTTGTTCGAAGCGTACCGCTTGATCCAGATGGGAGACACCGAGCAGGCCTTACCAATACTGCAGAAATTCCTGAGCGAAAATCCGGAGAATGTGCAGGCACAAACGGCACTGGGGAGTATCTTATTCCAGAAAAATGATCTGGAGAAGGCCGAAACAGTTTTCCGGAGTGTGCTGAAAAAATGTCCCGGAAATACGGATGCTCTGTTATATCTCTCGCAGATTTATTTACAAACAGGACGGGAAAAAGAAATGGAGGCGCTGGTCAATCGTCACCGGGAATTTTTCCATCAGGATGCGGTGTTGCTTACGGCACTAATAGAGTGGGAGATTAGTCGGGGAAGTCTCACCGGAGCAGTGCAGGAGGCAGAAGCGTTTCTTCAGGAACATCCCGAAAATACCGAGATGTGGTTACTGTTGGGCGATTTGTACAATCGGATGGGGAATGGGATGGCGGCATCGCGCGCTTACCAGCAGGTGCTGGAACGAGAGCCGCAGCATCCCGAGGCAAAAGCACGCCTGGAGCAACTGGAGAATATTCCCGTTTGATGAGCCGCTTGTGGGTTTGATAAACAAATTGAATGAATTTAGAATTTTGAATTGATTAAATAAAATTACCGCAATGAAACGATGAAGCACCCAGGGCGCATAGGGTGTAAATAAAACATTTTCATTTTCTTACGCATTCTCCGCGACCATCGCGGCTAAAAAATGAAACGCAAAATATGAATAGAAGAGGAGGAAGACCCCATAAATTCGGTCAGAAACGCCCTCGCCACATAATCTTGCTAATATAGGTAGAATCCGCCGCAGGCATTTCTACCACTCTCTTCAACTCACGGGTCTCAATGGTTAAAAAATTCAGTTGAAATTTATTTCCTTGCTTGTAAATGTAAACCAGATTTGTACCAAATGGGGAGACTGCATAGGTATGAATCAGTTTATTTTCCCCCACAATCGCTTCCTGATGCAATCCGGCAATATCCGAAAGCACGATGCTTTTCATATCATCCTTATGAAACACCACCTGATCGTCGTTAACAAACAGAATTCCCGGTCCAAAATTTCCCGGGTGTATTTGCAGGGCATTAATATCGAAAATCATCTCTCCACCGGAGAAGTAGCTGTTGGAAGGTGAAAAATCCGTGGCACTGATTTTTAAATAGCTTAACCGGTGAAGCTCAAACCGTGGTGGTATCCCCAAAAATAATCCCGAATCGGAAGATACTGCAATGAAATTTCCATAACGAGAAAATAACGGACTGAAAAAGTGATAATCTCCAGCTTCACTGTAAGCAATTACCTGATTTCGACGATCCTCCGGAAAATAAAACACCAGGGCGGTCTGGTTCTGGTAAAGACCGATGTAAGCAACCATGTCCCCTTTTTCGTTCATGGTGATAGGTGATTTCAGAATAGGGTAGGTGAGGTGATATTCCTGAAATATGCTATGGGAAATATCGGAAACTACCAGTG
>JALWDQ010000891.1:0-2282 GCA_027039625.1 Calditrichia bacterium
TATTAATGCCAATGCGCACATCGTTGAGCACATAATACTGAATTCCCTGCCCGGCCTGAAAGTAGCGATCCTCATCGAACACCCCGTAATTGGGCAGGAAGATTTTGTGATACACCCCGGCAATTTTCCGGTTGTGCAACACCGCCGCCGCATTGAAAATGTCATCTTCCCGATCGACAAATCCCACAATGGCGGTAATATTCTCCGTAAAATCCAGCAAGCGATGCAGATACTCCAGATTATCTTCAATAAATTCCGGTTTCAGGAGCAAATCCTCCGGCGGGTATCCCGTCAACGCCATCTCCGGAAAGGCAATAATATCCGCCCCCAGCGAGCGAGCCTGTTCAATGTAATGGACAATCTTCTGGAAATTTGCTTCAAAATCTCCCACAATGGTGTTGATTTGCGCTAATGCCAGCCTCAACTTACGCATGCGTCTCTCTCCGATTCGTTTTTCAATTTAAGTAAATTCCCGGGTGCCCTATTCCTTTTACACGCGACCGCAGAATAAACTTTTAGTGTCCTGTGGCTTGAAAGGGAAACCAGGCACCCACATTACTTTTCTACAAACCGTACTTGACTAATAACTTCGCAACTAAATGAAAAACCAGTCGTGCTAAAAAATAATCGGTTGTTTTCCTTTATTTGCTTCCTCCCCCTGTCATTCTGAACCCCGCCTTGGCGGGGTGAAGAATCTCCCCTGCCCTGGCAGAGCGAAGAATTTACCCCACCTTTGCAGGGCGAAAAATCTCATCGGAACATTCCTGGATTATCTTCTGAAATTATCGTACCTTAAAATTCTTTCTTTTTGTTTTTAGCATAATGGTTTAAATTAAAAATTACAAATAAGTTAAACAAGAAGATTTCTTTGCGGCAGTTTCTCCGGGCTCAAATAAAAAACCGTCCGGTGGAAACAGTGTGCCCGGACGGTTCTATGTCAAAATGGGTAAGATTTTGCCTAATCGAACTGGGTGGGAATCTGTTCGGTAACAGGTTTTTGAGCCGTTTTCTGGTAATAATCATGGTCTTTGGTAAGGTCGTACATGGAAAGCAGCTTCTCCTTGTCCCACACCAGCGCATCCCGGGAGTAATCCGCGAAAT
This sequence comes from Calditrichia bacterium, assembly GCA_027039625.1. Classification (GTDB taxonomy): domain Bacteria; phylum Calditrichota; class Calditrichia; order RBG-13-44-9; family RBG-13-44-9; genus JALXCH01. The sequence goes on from JALWDQ010000891.1 coordinate 1,102, forward strand.
CGTAAATTTCGGTAAGTTCGATGGCTTCCCGGGGACACGCTTCCTGGCACATTCCGCAATAAATGCAGCGCAGCATGTCGATTTCGAACACCACGGGATACCGTTCCCGATCGTCCCAGGGGGGCACTCCCCCTACAATATGAATGCAATTGGCCGGACACGCCGAGGAACACATCTCGCAGGCCACACATTTGGGTCGCCCCAGTTCGTCCTTGTTTAACCGGTGCGCCCCGCGGTATCCGGGACGCGGTACCCATTTTTCTTCCGGATATTGTAAAGTGTATTTCTTTTTAGGAATGTGCCGAAAGGTAATGCCCAATCCTTTTAAAATTGGCGGTAAATATATGCGCTCCCAGAAATTTAACTCTTTTACCTTAATCTTTTTAACTTTCACCATGGCATCTCTCCGATACGGCTCGTTTCTTGTTAAAGAAAAATATAACAATTTGATGATATATTCAAATAGAAAATTAAAATTTGAAGCAAATCCAATCGATGAGAGGGAAGGTTTCCGCGGTGCACACATTGTTCTCAAACACTTCAATTTCCTCTATTTTTACGGATAAACGAAATCTGCCCCATCCCCACCATTCGCCTCCCGCAATGAATCATCTTTCTTTCGGGAGATTTCTTCACTAAATTTTTCCTCGAACGGAAAACGGGGCGTACTGAAGAGCCGTTCAGGACGTCAGAAAATGGAATGATGAATCTAACCGAGAATCAACTTAAAGCTCTGGATTTTCAGCGCAACATTGCGCTCATAGCCGGTGCCGGTTCCGGAAAAACCACGGTTCTGGTACAACGCTACCTGCATATTCTGCTTCAAAATCCACACCTGCCCGTAGCGGGAATTCTGGCCATCACCTTTACCGAAAAAGCGGCGGCGGAGATGAAGGAACGCATCTTCCGGGAGATTGAACAACGTTTCGCAACGGAATCTTCTCCTACGGCGCCATCGTTGCAGAAGCGGTTATTCACCATATTCCAGCAACTTCACCAGGCGCAAATTTTTACCATCCATGCCTTCTGCAGCCGCCTCATCCAACAGTTTCCCGTCGAGAGCGGCATCAACCCGGATTTTCTCATTATGGAAGAAGTGCAAAAAACGGAATTTCTGGAGCGCATTTTTCGGGATTTTTTTCAACAGTACGGCACCGAACCCGGAAGGACGTTTCCGCTGG
>JALWDQ010000892.1:0-7032 GCA_027039625.1 Calditrichia bacterium
GTTAAGCCAACGGCTTTTGTGCCGAAAGCGGGTTGCCAGAGCACGCACCTGCTGCAGGTACTGCGGATTCACCGGCACGTCGTAAAAGTCTACCAGTTGGTCGGCGGGGCGGTTGCGCAGCCGACGCGCCCGAGCATGGGGCAATAACCGCTGCTCTATTAACGGTAACTGCTGCTCCCAATCCGCTCCTTTATCAGTAAAAAATACCCACACGGCAATGGTTTCCTCATCTGCCACCTGCTGCATTCTTTCCTGAAGCACCGGGGTGATTTTACTGCCCTCTGCTGCCTGGAGTAGGGCAGACGTTACCAGAATTAAAATCAAAAATAAACCTGCCAATCGTTTCATGGGAACTCCTGTATTTAAAGATTACATTTTAAAACCCGATAACCATTTGAGTAATTTTGTTCCCTCCATTCCCAATCCCCATCCTTTGCCATCAGGGGTTATCTCCCTGAGGAAGATGTGAAAAGAGCATTCCAGGGTATCCCGGATTCATTACACTTTATACGGATGAAATGCGCCTTTCCCTATTAATCCAGGCGTACCGATACCACTTTACTCACACCGGGTTCTTCCATGGTAATGCCGTACATGGCCTGGGCGGCCTGCATGGTCATTTTGTTGTGGGTGACCAGAATAAACTGGGTGTTGTCGGAAAATTCCTTCAGGGCGTGGGTGTACCGGGCAATGTTCACATCATCCAGAGGGGCATCCACTTCATCCAGAATACAAAAGGGGCTGGGTTTAACCAGGTAGATGGAAAAGAGAAGGGAGATGGCGGTGAGGGTTTTCTCCCCGGCGCTCATCATGCTTAGAGTGGACAGGTTCCGTCCCTTAATGTGTACCGAAATATCGATGTTGGCTTCCAGGGGATCGTCGCTTTCCACCAGTTGCAGCTTTCCCTCCCCGTTCTCGAAAAATTTGCTGAACACCTTCTGGAAGTTTTCGCTAATTTTCTGGAAAGTCTCCATGAACAGGGTACGAGCCGTTTTGTTCAATTTTCGGATGGTTTCCAGCAGTTCGCTTTTGGCTTTCAGCAGGTCGGCCTGCTGCTCTTTCAGGAAGTCCAGACGTTCCTTCTCGCGTTCGAACTCCTTCACTGCCAGCGGATTCACTTCTCCCAGGCTCTCGATTTTTTTGCGCAGTGCGGCAACCTCTTCCTGCAACTGCTGGTAGGTCACGTTCTGGGGGAGGGGATGTTCCTGTAAAAATTTCTCCAGATCCTCGCCGAATTGCTCTTCCAGTTGTTCCTGCAGGGTTTTCTGTTTAACCTCCAGCTCGCGGATCTGCAATTCCAGTTCCCGGGCACGTTCCTGTGCCTGTACCCACAGTCGGTGCCGCTTTTTCGAAGCCCCTTCTTTGGCCATGATTAACGATTTAATCGACTGATATTGCGATTCCACCGTGTCCTTTTCTTTTTCCACGGCATCTCGCTTTTCGTACAGCTGTTCCAGCTCCCGGCGAAGCCCGGCATTTTCCTCTTCAAACGTTTGAATCTCTTTCTCGAAATCCCGAATTTCCTCACGAAGCCGTGTGATGCGCTGCTGCATCTCTTTGCGCCGCTCCCGCTGGTACTCCTGTTTCCGAACCAATTCGTTTAAGCGGTTCTGTTTGCCTAAAAATTCCCGTTGGAGTTCCTGGACCTCGCGAACCACCTGTCGATACTCCCGCTCGGCTTCCTCCACCTCCCGGTTTAAGCGCTCTTCGGTTTCCCGGAAGCGTTGCAACTGCCGCCCGGCTTCCTCCAGCTCCGGTTGCAAACGGGCAATCTCCCCTTCCAGGGAAGCCACTTCCTCCTGAAGCTGGTGTATTTCCGCGGAGGTTTCCTGAACCCGCTCCTGCAACCGGGTGGTTTCGTACTGTTGATTGTGGAGTTTCTGCTCCAGTTGCCGAACGGTGGTGTCCTGCTCTTCCAGCAGCCTCGTAAATTCCTCCAGCTTGCTCTGCTTGTTCCGGATGTCTTCCCGCAGTTGCGCAAGTTGTGCCTCGTGTTGTTGCAGCTCGAGCTGAACCTCCTGCAATTCCTTTTCCACCCGGGCAAACTCCTGTTTTCGCCCGATCAGGTTCAGGCTTCGCCCGGAGTCCCCGCCGGTGATGTGCCCCCAATCCCCGATAAATTCCCCTTCTCTGGTTAAATAATTAAATTGCGGGTACTGTTTGTACCAGCGCAAACCGCTTTCCATGTCCGGCACTAAAATTACCCGTTCGAACAGAAAATTGAACAGTGTTTCGAATTGCGCTTCGAAGCGCACCACCTGTTTCAGGGGAATGGCTTCTCCTTGGAAAATGGAGAAATCCAGCGAGCCGTTGCGGGCGGGATGCAGCAGGGAAAGCGGCACCAGAGTGAGGCGCCCCTTCTTCTGACGCCGGATTTCCTGCAAAATATCCCGGGCAGTGCTTTCTTCCTTCACCACCAGGTAATTGGCAATTTCCTGTAAGTAACTTTCCAGAGCCGGGCGATATTCTTCGCTGGTATCCACCAGGTTGGCCAGGGTATCAATCAATCCGCCGAACTGCTGGCTGCGGCTCATCACATACTGCACGCTTTCGGAGAATCCCTCGTAGTTGGTAATGAGCCGTTCCAGAAACTCCCGGCGGTTTTTTAGCTTTTCCTGAATTCCCAGCAGGCGGTTTTGTTCTTCTTCCAGTGGGGGAATGCGGTTGCGGAGTTCTTCCAGTTGCTGTTGTAACACGTCCCGTTCCCGGCGGTACAGCTCCCGGTCTTCCCGCGCTTCCTGAACTTCCTCCTGCAAAGTAGCCAGAGCCGTTTCTTTTTCCTGCTGCTCGGCTTCCAGTGTGGTGTGCAGTTTCCGGAGTTTTTCCAGCCGTTCCTGCAACGCCGAAAGCCGGATGTTTAATCGCTGATGTTCTTCCCGCTTCTGGTTCTGGGTTTCCAGCAAATTGCGATTTTCTTCCCGGAACTGATGATACCGCTCCCGTGCCGTCTCCACCTTGCTTTCGAATTCCACCTGCTGATTGGCTTTTTGCTGGTAGGCGTTTTGCAATTCCTCCGCTTGTGCGGCAATGCTACCCGCTTCCTGTTCCAGGGCAACCAGCTCCTGTTCCAGCTCCTGAATGCTTTTTTCCAGATGGGTAATCTCCTGCTCGTTGCGGCGGATGTTCTCCTGGCGGGACTGGATGCGTTGTTCGTTCAACCGTACCTTCTCTTCCCGCTGGCGAATCTGCTCATCGTACCGGTTGAGCTCTCCCGCTACCTTCTGAAACATGCGCTCCAGATCCAGAGAGCGTGTTTGTAACTTTTGCAGCTCTGCTTCCATCTGGTGGACTTCTTTGCCCAGCCGCTCCCGGTTTAGCTTGACCTGCTCCCATTCCTGGCGCAGGGGAACCAGTTGGGTACCGTAGCTTTGCAAACGTAACTGGTAGGCGAAAATCTCCTTTTCTTTCAATTCATTTTTGAATTGATGATAGCGACGGGCTTTGCCCACCTGCCGGGAGAGGGAGTTGACCGTTTTCTGCACTTCGGCAATCACATCGTTCAGACGCACCAGTTCCTGCTCGGTGGATTCCAGACGGCGCAGGGCAGATTTTCGGCGCAGTTTGTATTTTTTTATTCCCGCCGCCTCCTCAAATAAACGCCGCCGCTCTTCGGCATTATCGCTCAAAATCTGCTCCACCATTTTCAACTCGATAACCGAGTAAGCATCGGCGCCCATACCGGTGTCGGCAAACAAGTCGATGATATCCTTTAGCCGCACCGGTCGATTGTTCAACAGGTATTCGCTTTCGCCAGAACGGTACAACCGGCGGGTAATTTTGACTTCGGTGTAAATGGAAGGAAGGATGTTTTTGTTGTTCTCGATGTACAGGGAAACTTCTGCCAGGCTCAAAGGCTTGCGGGTAGCCGTTCCGTTAAAGATGATGTTTTCCATGCGATCCAGTCGGAGAACGGAAGGTCGTTGTTCACCCAGCACCCAGCGTATGGCATCCACAATATTCGATTTTCCACATCCGTTGGGACCAATGATTGCTGTAATTCCATCTTCGAATTTAAAAACTGCTTTTTGAGCAAAGGATTTAAATCCGAAAATTTCTAATTTTGATAGATACATCCGATTCTTTTAATTCCCTGTCAGGATAACTCTCGATACAACTGAATTAAAAACTGAATATGGTCCAGAATCTGCGTATGATGTTGGTAGTACCAGACCATACCAGCTACAACTAACAGTACAAATCCGCTGGCAAATAGAAAGACCCGCGTGTAGGGAACGTCCATCATTACGCGGGTTCCATTTATCCAGCGGAAGAAATACCAAACGTGGAAATATAACAGGACGAACATTAAAATCCAATAAGAATTCAACGCAATAAGCAGGTTGTAGAAAAACATCCCGAGGGGTATCAGGATGATGAAAGGAGCCGCAGACCAGGCGCTTACGGCCAGGGCGTGGCGAGTGCGAATGCGTTCCTTTACAATGAGATTTGCCGCACGAATGGGCACCGCTAACAGGATAAAAATGCTCATGTTTAAAATCGTCAGCAGGGGGAGCATCAATATCGGCTTCCAGATGAGGTAACTGAGCCAGTATTTAATCCCTTCCCAGGGAAAAATAAGGGAAAGGAAATAATCCGCATACAGATTGTTTCGGAAGAAAAAGAATATCCCTTCTTCAATTAAAGCACCGCTAAGTGCCAGGGTAAACATCAGGTAAAAATTTTCGCCGTAGGAAATGATGCGACGTTCTCGCAGGTCGGAGAAGAAACCGTGGGGGCGCCGAATGGCGCGGTGCACATTTTGCCGGAATTCGTACATACCCCGGTACACCACCATGAATACCAGGAAGTTAATCAGCCCCACCAGAATAAAAATAACCGTCCCGAAATTTTTCTTTTCGTTTGTGGGGTGAATTTGGGCCAGTTCGCTGGGACGCATATCCAGAATGTGTTGAGCTTCCGGTTTCATCCGGCGCTTCAGGGTGAATAAGCCCAGGGAGTTGGTGCGAAAGCGATTCTGAGGCCCTGCCTGAAGGGAAGGGGTTTCCAGAATATAGTCTGAATAGGTGAGGGCGAATTGCCCGGCCAGTCGCTTTCGGAATTGCCTCTGTTTTAAGCGCACAAAGAGTTCGGCAGTTTGCTTTAAATCGTGAGTGATAGCGGTGGTGTCCACCCGGTAGGAGATGGCTTTAGAGAGACCGGAAAAAATAACTGTGTTATGATGATTAATTTTCTGGAAATACAGGGGAAGTTCTTCTAAAAGGGCATTGCGCGAGAGCACTTCCAGCATCTGCAACTGGTCGCTGGTGGAGCGGAGCATCTCCGGGAAGGGGAAATCCAGGTAGGCGAACATTCCCCGTCTTTCGATGGAATGGATGAGCTCCCGGAGAAACGAAGCGGCAGAGCCCTGAACTTCCCGGGGAAAACCGTGCATCCCGATTCCCACCAGCGAAGGATGGCCCGCAGCCTGTCTTAAAAAATCCTCCAGATAATTTTTAATCCGCTCGGCCATGAGCGAATCCCGCGAAAGTGCATATTTAATGCGCATGAACGGCATGTCCTGTAAACAGAGTAGTCCCAGCGAGTCGGTTAACTGGTAGAACGGTTCCGGGAGAGGATAGAAGCCGACACGCACCGCGTTGAACCCCATTTCTTTTATCTTTTGCAAATCCCGCCGCATGAGCCGAACATCAAACAATCGCAATCCCTGCACGTTCTGATACACATAGTTTATGCCGTTTAAGTACAGCGGTTTTCCATTCAGGAGGAACCGATGTTCCTGAATTTCCACAGTGCGTAAAGCCCAGTTTTTTTGCACTTCATCCTGTAAAGTATCGTTTTGCCATACTTGAAACTGAACCCGATATTGGTGAGGTTGTTCGGGACTCCAGGCGGGCAATGGAGGTAGCGCCACCCGAAAGGGTACGGAGAGCGAGGTTCGGGTGGTATCCGGATTTCGGGAGAATGTTTGCCGGAAAACGGGATTTCCGTTCTGAGTAAGCAGAAGGGTGAAATTGAGCTGAGGAGGAAGAGGCACAGAGCTCCGCACTTCTGCGCGTCCCTGTAAAAATAAACTATCGTTCTGCGTGTCGCCCGAAATTTGCAACGCAGAAATGAACAGCGGTGGAAGTTCTTCCAGGTAAATCAATCCCGGAAATCCTTCATTCACCGCGGGCAGGTTCACCGGGATCCAGAGAGGAACTTCTCCGGTTCTGCCCTGGTAAGGTCGAATTTCGACGTCCAGACGGTTGGTGCTATCTTGAAGCAAGCCCCCCGGGACAAAAATGGTTATGGGTAAAAAATTTTTTTCTCCCTGGTACAGGGTTTTTCCGTTTACCTGCACCGTGCAGTGCCCCGTGACTCCATCCAGATGGAGTAAATAATGATTATTGGAAGGGGGAAGGGAAGGGAATGTTTTCCGAAAGAGTAGCGGTTCCCCCCAGCGGTACATGGCAGGGAGGTTCACTTTGCTTAACCGGCGTTTCTTCCGGACGTCGAACACCTGGTATTTCCCGGTTAAGGGAATGATTTTACGGGTTACCGGAAGGTGCTTGTTCCGGAGGTTCAATTCCTTCTGTACAATCTGAGGTGACGTGGAGTAGAAAATCAACGGATTGCGACCCAGCCCGACTCCTAAAATGCCTAAAAGCAACAAGAACGGTAGGTACCTGGCAACAACTCTGTTCATCGGGGCCTCCTGAATTTGGGAAAGTATAATAAATTTCCCGGGGTAAAGCAAAAACCGGTTGAAGAATTCTTCCCTACTGGGGGGGACCGCCGAAATCACAGTGTTTGTAAAACCACGGAGGGCACAGTCGGGTACCGATCCTGGGGAAAGACTCAGAAAAAAGACTGGGGCATAGAGCATAGAGCATAGAGCATAGAGCATAGAGCATAGGGAAAAGAATAAATCCCAATGAAAGCGCAAACGTTGGTGCTTATTTTCAGAATGAACAGAACAAAACCACTTGATTAAATAAAATACTTGCTTCGGCAGGGTACAAGGCCACGGAGTGGCCGAAAGATATTAGCCCATGGCTTTGAGCCATGGGGAAAGGAAAATCCATCCACCAT
>JALWDQ010000893.1:0-7029 GCA_027039625.1 Calditrichia bacterium
CGGCATTGGTGGTGCGTACATTGGAAGCGGTGGCTACGCGCATCCCAATAAATCCGGCTAAACCCGAACAGGTAGCCCCTACCACAAAAGAAAGAGCAACCAGCCGCAAGCTACCTGTATTTCCAATAGCTAATAATAAAGCAACAATGACCACAAAGATAGACAACACACTATATTCGCGTTTCAGGAAGGCCATGGCACCCTCCCGAATATGGGTACTGATTTCCACCATGCGTTCCGTTCCGGCATCCTGTTGATACACCCAGCGCGTCTTATACCAGGCATACAACAAAGCCAGCAGTCCAGCACTTAAACTTAACCATGCCAATTGAGTCTGCACCGCAATTCCTCCTTCGCTTAAATTTCAATTATATGCCGATTAAACTTACTCATTGCTCGCTCAATTCCCTCAGTAATAAAAACTTCTACCGCATCTGCTGCCCAATTCAGAATTTCGGGTAAAAACTTTTGTTCTTCCTTACTGAATGGTGAAAGGACGTACCGAACGGCATCGGAGAATCCATTTCCAATTCCGATGCGTAATCGGGGAATTTCTTCGGTATTCAATTCTTGAATAACGGAACGCAACCCTTTTTGTCCCCCATCGCTACCGCTTCTGCGCAAGCGAATTGTGCCAAACGGAAGATTTAAATCGTCGCAAATAACCAGTAGTCTGGATAGATCGGTAAAATTAAAATAGTGGATTACGGCACGCACGGCCTGTCCACTTAAATTCATAAAGGTAAGTGGCTTGACTAAAAGAACCTTTTCCCCTTCTAAATGAAAGGAGGCTTGAAGATATTTTCCTTTCCCCTGTTTGAATTCCGTGTGCCAGCGTTTGGCAAGCACATCCAGTACCATGAAGCCCACGTTGTGGCGGGTCATTTCGTATTCAGCTCCGGGATTCCCTAATCCGACAATAATGAACACTTTTTCTCGCCTATGGTCATGTTACCGGGGCAAATGCCGGGATGGCCAAAAGAAAATGCCTGGTTTTTAGCCAGCCCTGGCTCAGTTTATTCTTCTTTTTTGGCCGTAATAACTTCCGGCTCTTTCATTTCTTCTTCAACACCTTCCTCTTCGCCAGCCACTCCTGCTTCGGCTGCCCGGGTCTTTTCCAGAATGGCAATAGTCTCGTTGGGATCGTCCAGAATCCGCAGATTCTCGAAATGCAAATCCTGCACCCGCAGCACATCGCCAACTTTCATATTGGTTACATCCCACTCAAGTTGTTCCGGTAGATCTTTGGGTAAACATTCCACTTCCAGTTCCCGGATAATGTGTTCCAGTACACCACCCGCTTTTACGCCTGCTGCAGTGCCGGTTAGAACCAGGGGCACATTCACCACAATCTTTTCGCCTTTGCGGACTCCCTGAAAATCCACATGCAAAACATTCCCGGTAATGGGGTCGTACTGAATGTCTTTAATAAAACACTGCACCGGTGTTTTCTGGCCTTCTATTTCCAGGGAAATAATTCCATGACCTTCGGAAAGCATGTGTTCAAAGGACTTTCGATCCAGCAACAAATGCATGTTTTCCTTGTTGTGGGTGTAATATTCGGCAGGAATTAGCCCCTGTCGGCGATAGCGGCGTGCTGCCGTTTTTCCGGTTTCTTTTCGCACCTGTGCTTTTACTACCGTTTCTGCCATATCATCTCCTTAGCAATGATGATTAAAAAAATGCAAGCAGAAAACCACTTGCATCCCAAACCATTAAAAACTGGCTGGGGTGGCAGGATTCGAACCTGCGCATGCCGGGACCAAAACCCGGTGCCTTACCGCTTGGCTACACCCCAATTAACACTGGTTTTGCCACTACGACCCGGTATTCCGGAAAGAACTTTTTCGCAACCGCCTCCAGAGTTACTTCCGGAGGAAACAAGCCAAACATTGCTGAGCCACTTCCACTCAAACTCACATACCGGGCACCACTGGCTTCCAGCCGCTTCCGAACTCCGGCTAATTCCGGATAAAACCGCACTGCCACCGTTTCCAGATCGTTCGGTAATTTCTCTTTCAAATCCTCCAGTTTCCGAAGTTCGGAAATAAGGACATCAAATTTAACATGGTCACTATAATGTGTCAAGGGCAATTCGAAATTTTTGTAAATAAATTCAGTGGAAATATGAAGTTTGGGAAGCACCAGCAGGCACTGAAAGGAAAATGGCAAGCGCACCGGAATTACCACCTCTCCCCGGCCTTTAACGATGGCGGTCTTCCCCAGAACGAAAAAAGGTACATCCGAGCCAATCCGGCTGGCCAGCTTTAACAATTCTCCGGTGGTAAGATTTAGCTGGAATAGCTGATTGAACATTTTTAAACAGGTAGCAGCGTTGCTGCTTCCCCCACCCAACCCGGCTCCGGGTGGTATTTTTTTCTTTAATATGATTTCCACACCACCGGATACTGGAAATTTCTCCCGCAACACTTCGAACGCTCGATAACAAAGATTACGTTCATCAACAGGAACTTCGGGGAAATTGGTTTCAATTCGAACGCCTTCTTTCCGGAGACGTACAATCACTTCATCACACCAATCAATTTCCTGGAATAGCGACTCCAGGTTGTGATAGCCGTCCGCCCGCCGGTTAACAATCCGTAACCCGATATTTATTTTAGCGCAGGATACCGCTCGAAGCTCCATAATCAACTCTTGTTTTGCTTCAACTGCCGCACATCAATGCCGTATTTTCGCATTTTGCGAAACAGGCTCACCCGGCTTACCCCCAGCTCCTGAGCCGTTTGAAGCACCCGAAAATCGTTCTTGATTAAAATTTTCAGGATGTACTGCTTTTCCTGATGTTCCAGATATTCCGTTAATTTCAGGGTGGGAAGCTCGCGAGAAAGCTGTGCCATATCCTGAATTTCCTGACGGACCACCTCCGGATCCAGGCGGGAATCGGTAATTTTCAGCACCAGTCGTTCCGCAAAATGTTTCAATTCCCGCACATTCCCGGGCCAGGGATACTCCAGCAAAAGACGGTTTACTTCCGAAGAGATATTCTCGATGGTTTTGTGATATTTTGCCTTGAACTGATCTACAAAATAAGCAAATAATAACGATACATCCTCCGGTCGATCGCGCAACGGAAGAAGATGGAAGTTTACCACATTCAAGCGGTAATACAGATCGCTCCGGAAATTCCCCTGTTCAATCTCGCGCCGAATATCCCGATTGGTGGCAGAGATAAACCGCACATCCACCCGCACTGGCTCCGCCGAACCAATCATATCCACCTCTCCCATCTCCACCACCCGCAATAATTTCGCCTGAAGATTGGGAGCCAGTTCCCCCACCTCATCCAGAAACAGTGTACTTCCATTGGCCATCTGAATTTTGCCGATTTTATCTTCGTAGGCGTTAGTAAATGCTCCTTTTTTGTAACCGAACAATTCAGTTTCCAGCAGATTCTCCGGGATGGCGGCGCAATTGACTTTAATCATCGGTAACTCCCGCCGCTTGCTGTGTAGATGAATAATGTGCGCCAGCACATCCTTGCCGGTGCCGCTCTCCCCTAAAATGAACACCTGAGTGTTGTATTTTCCGATGCGCCGGGCATTGTTCAAAATTTCCTGCATCTTTAGATTCCGGGTTAAAAATACCGGTTTTTCTTTATCCATATCCACCGTTTCCACCGGCACCGGACGAAAATACTCCTGTAATCGATGAAGAATCTTTTCCGTGAAAAACCGCGAGGTATCCGAAATGCGGGTAATCCCGGGAATGGGCAACATGAAGTACTGCCCATCACGTTCGGTAATGATGATGCGAGGGATATTCAGGCGATAAAAATAATCTCGTTCCTGGGGACTCATCTGGTTGTAGCGAGTGTAGTCCAGGATTAGAATCCCCACGTTTTTCCGTTTATCCAGGCGGGGAATATCGGTTAAGCTCTCTAAAAATTCAATGGGCGCCACAAAGTAGCGTCCCACCTCCCTTAATGCTTCCCGAAGTTCACCTTCCTGCACAATAGCCAGGGCGATACTGTGCACCGTTCCCTCCACCGGTTAAATGATTCGAAAATGGTATCCCGAGGACAAACAATAATCCAGAAATTCCGGGAGAACAGCCACCGTTGTTTTCTCAGCAAGTGGCGAGTCGTGAAATACCAGAATATCTCCGTTTTGAATATTCTGTTTCAAAAATTCCAGAACTTTTGGCGCTTCCCATCTGAAATCGTAGCTCATAAGAGACCAGAGCACCATATCCTTTCGAGACATCTTCAGTACTTTTAACAAAGCAGGTCCAAACAAACCATAAGGCGGGCGGAACAAGGTTGAAGGAGGACCGATGAGTTCCCGGATTAAATGATCGGTTCGCTGAATTTCCTGCCGCAGGGCAGCAACGGATTGCCCAACCAACGGCAGGTGCTGGTAACCATGATTGGCCAACCGATGTCCCTGGTAGTTGAGTTTTGGAACATCCTTTCGGTACTTTTCCAGAGAAGTACCGGAGAAAAAGAATATCGCCGGTACCCGGAACTTTTTGAGAATTTCAAGAATTTGATGCGTCACTTCCGGGAAAGGACCATCGTCGAAGGTTAAATAAAGCACCTTTTCCCTGCGGGGGAGATGCCAGAGGAGATTATCGAATGTTGGGTAAACGATCCGTGCCAGCCATTTATGGAGAATCATTTGTGCCGGTCCTTCCAGGAATATTTATTGAAAAATCCTCGTAATCCCACATACAAAATATACGGTGCATGAAAAAACTCAGCAACAGGAAAATAGACCAGCAGTTCCTTCCGATTCAACACTTGCACCGCTTTGCGAATGATTAAATATTCCGGTACCGTTTTCAAAGCGAGAGCCGCCAGCAACATCCCCGGCGAAAGTAACCCCAATAAAGCCAGCGGAGGGGAAAGAACAATCAATAGATAGTAGAGATAAATTCCAAATAGAAAAGGAAACATCCACCAGGACGGATAGTGCAGCGCCTTCGATGCCCAGCGTGCCCGTTGATTGAGAAAATCGCCAATTCCGGCAACAGGCTGGGTGTAGTTAATGGTTCTGGGATCCAGAGCATAACGGATGCTCCAGTGCGTATGGCGATGAATATTCTGCATCAGCAAATCATCGTCGCCAGAGGGAATGTGCAAATTACCTTCGTATCCACCGGCTTCCCGAAACGCCGCCAGCCGATAGGACAGATTGCTGCCGTTACAGATTAAGGGATTGTTGTTTCCAACCGCACCCACACCACAAAAAACAATTCCGGCAAACTCCAGCGTCTGCAACCTGTCGAAAAGCGATTCTTCAGCTTCGGGACGAAAAGTGACCAGGCCCGCTACCATCCCGGTTTCCTCATCATAATAATTCACCATGCGCTCTAACCATTCAGGCTGTGCCACCGTATCGGCATCGATGGTAAAAACCAATTCGCTCTCTACAAATTGCAAACCGTACTTTAAGGCCTGTTTTTTGTAAGTAGGCTTTTCTCCCGAATTCCGATAGCGCAGCAAGCGAAAATTGGCATGTTTCCGGACAAATTCTTCTACCAGATCTGCCGTGCCGTCGGTAGAATGATCGTCAATGATGATCACCCGAAACAACTCGGCCGGATAGGTTTGCTGCGCCAGACTCTCCAGGCACTCCAGAATGTGTTTTTCTTCATTGCGCGCCGGCACCAGCACCGTTACCGGCATCCGTCGGGTACGCGTATTCTCTTTGATTCGTGCAATACCCACCCGGAAATAAAGGATAATCAGCACATAGTAAATTCCCAGAACCAGATAAACCACATCCATAAATTCCACAAATCCTCTCTGAACCGCATTTAGGCCAAATTAAAACCGTGGATTAAAACTTCTTCCTTAAAACCTCATGATTTCAAAAAGCAAATCTTTTATTCCCGATCGTTTGCTCCGCTTTCCCCCTTAAGTTTAAACACAAACCAGCTACCCAGCAGAGCAGGCACAAAAAAATTAATCACAAAAATTAAAAGAGCCGCATTGAACGCTGCCACAGAGGGAACACCAAGGTAGGAAAAGTAAAACACCGCAGCACCTTCCCGTATTCCCAGATCGCCAAAAGAAATGGGTAACACCATTTTTGTTAACAGAAGGGCAGAAATGCCCAACAGGGTTTGGGTGATTTTCAGATTGGTAAAAGCCAATAGCAAAGCATGATATTGTAAGATTATGATGAGAAACCAGGAACCGGTAAAAAGCGCCATAACCAGCGAATTTTTCGCCCGGAAATTATCCAGACAGGAAATAAAACTCTTTATTTTTTCCCGCGAAGTAAGCATGGTATTGATGCCGTACAAAAACGAGCGTACCCACTGTGGATGCAGGGTAACCAGCCAGAAAAAGAATAACAACACAACACTTAAAACCGCAATGGGAATTACCACATATACCGGTAATCGGAAAAAAAACATGATGTAAATATTCAGAGCCACCAAGCCAAATGTGGTAAAGGTGAGCATATTAAATATTTTATCGATGACATTGAGCCCGGCGATAACATAGCGGTTATATTTGCGAAAGAACAGTGCCCGCGCCAGTTCACCGAGATTCCCCGGAGTTACGAATCCCAGCGTAAAACCAAACAGCAGAGATTGCAGCGCTATTCCATTTTCCATATCCGGATACTGATTTCGCAATAAATAGCGCCATTTCCAGTATTGAAGCGTAATATTGGGAATCAGCAGAAAAAGCGCGATGGCAACATTGAGCCAGTTCGCATTGCGAAAAGCGTTCTCGATGGATTGACGCTCGTTGAGGTGCCGATACAGAATATAGATAAGGGCAAATCCCACAATAACTTTGAGTACCCAGAGTGCCTGTTTTTTTCTCATAGAACCTGTCCGGTGCAGCTATAACAAATCCAGTAAATTTAACCCGGTTTCCGGGTCGAACTGCCGTTCAATCACATCATAGTTCATGACAAAATGAATCTCCACCGTAACCGCCACTTTCGCCTCGAACAAATGGCCGCCCAGCAACTGAAAATCCGGTCCTGCCACGGCCACATGGATATGAAAAATAGGTTTACCCTGTAAATAGGAAAGGTTCCCTTTCTG
>JALWDQ010000894.1:0-2278 GCA_027039625.1 Calditrichia bacterium
GTGGGATTGGTATCGAAGGTAAAGAATGTCTTTGAAGGGTCGTCGATATCCAGCCCGTATTCAATTAAATTTTTCACCACGTTGGGACCGCCGAAGTCCCGGGCAATTCGCACATCGATTTCCACATCCACAATCTCCCCCGGCTTTACGACTTCTTTTCCCGCATGTCGTGCCAGAATTTTCTCGATAATCGTCATAGGTAAACCTCATTCTGTTTGCATCACATGTTTAACACCATTCCTTCCTCCCTCCGGCAAAGGGGAATCCGGCAACCTGTGTTGCTGCCGGATTCCCTTCCCCAAAAATAGAAAACTGTCTTCCAGCGTTTTATTTCAACTTTTCGATAATGGCATCCGTCATCTGGTAAGTGCTGGCAGCACCTTTTTCCACCACCTCGGGGCTGCCCTTCATCTTCAGCATATCGTAAGTGCGCACCTTTCCTTCTGCAATTACCTCGGCAATGGCACCACGGATGCGATCCGCTTTTTCCTTTTCACCAATGTGATCCAGCATCATGCAGGCGGAAAGAATCATGGCAATGGGGTTGACGATGGGCGGATCGTAAGACTCGTACTTGGGTGCCGAACCGTGGGTGGGTTCAAAAATCGCTACTTCCTGCCCGATGTTGGCACTGCAGGCAAAACCCAATCCACCCACCAGACCGGCAAATCCATCGGACACGATATCGCCGAACATATTCCCGGCTACAATGACTCCATAATCTTCCGGATTTTTCGTAAGCCACATCATCATCGCATCGATGTTGGTGTTCCACAGTTCGATGTGGGGATATTCTTCCGCTACCTGCCGGGCAATAGAAAGCATCATGCCAGAAGTCTCGCGAATCACATTGGGTTTTTCGGCAACGGTTACCGATTTGTAACCGTATTTATCGGCATACTCAAACGCTGCCCGCACAATGCGCTCTGTGTATTTTCGGGTAAAAATCCGGGTGCTAATGGCAATTTCTTCCCGGGGAACATTGGCATATTTTTGCATTTTAGGATGAGTTAACAGGGCGTTGAACACCTCTTCCGGCGGATTGGTCCACTCCACACCGGAATAGAGTCCCTCGGTGTTCTGGCGGAAAATCACCACATCCACTTCCGGTTCCTCAATGGTATCATTTGGCCCCTTACGAATGAAATTCAAAGGATTGCCTTTAAAGGTTTTGCAGGGACGCATACAGATGTCCAGGTCGAAATGCTGGCGCAATCCCACGATGGGACTATAATAGACATACCCCTTACCCTGGAGCTCCGGCGCCAGCTCTTTGGCTGCCTCGGACTTGGGTTTGGAAGTAATGGCGCCAAACAGCCCAATTTTATGCTCCTCCAGCAAATTCAGGGTTCGCTGCGGCAGGGGATTTCCTTCCTTACACCAGAATTCCCAGCCAATATCGGCATGTACATATTCCGCTTCGAAACCTACGGCATCTAACACCCGAAGCGCCTCCGGTAAAACAATTTTACCAATTCCGTCTCCCGGCATGGTGACGATGGTACGCTTACTCATGAATTCCTCTCCTTCTGTTTAATTTTTTCCGCTATATTCGGTTAATTTTTTTCTTGTTTTGAATAATTGTCTCTGCTTCCACCGGCGTTCTTAAACAGTGCCCTTCCGCTTTCTATACCAACTTTTCGAAAATGGAATCCGCTTCCTTCCCGAATTTTTTCTGCATTTTGATGGTGTAAATGTCGTGAATGATGTAATCTTTCGTCAGCAGCACCATTCCCTGATTCAGTGTGTAAGCGGCTGTGGTTAATCCGTCGTCCTTAAAATTGATAATCATCATACTGCGATCGTCAATTACCGCGGCCAGCCGTCTGGCTTTGCGCTCCTGGCGGATTTCATGCTCGCGGCCGTGGCGGAATGTTCGCTGTAAACTGTGAGGAGACTCCCCAAAGAGCACCATAAATATTTTCACACCGGCCTGTTCCCGTGCCTCCAGGGTGGTATGCAACCGCTCCAGTTCCTCCGCCCAGATGGAGATGTAGATTTCTTTTTCCGCCGAGGAAATCAACTCCTCCAGCTTGCGAAAGATATTCTCCTCGCCGGAAATGTTCCAGATGTAGTGCTGCTCGTAACCGTCCCGGCGATACATTTCGGACAGTTTTTCTTCCAGATACGTTACGCTGTGTAAAAAATCGGCTTTGAGTTTTTTGAGGATTTCTTCCGGGGGAAAAGGTACGTAGCGGCGGGGATCGCTCCCCAGCACCTGGATCACTTCCCGTTCCTGCAATTTATTCAGTACTTCATAAATTTTGGAAGCGGGAAT
>JALWDQ010000895.1:0-1839 GCA_027039625.1 Calditrichia bacterium
TGCTATACGGGCACAGAAACTGGCTTCTGGCGATACGGTTGAGGAAGATCAGCCGGTGAAACGCCGTCGCGGGCGACCTCCAAAAAAGAAAGTGGAAGAAGCCAACACAACCACAGAAGAAGGAGAAGCAACGCCCCCCAAGCGTAAACGGGGGCGTCCTCCAAAAGTGAAAACCGAAGAGGCTGCCGGAGAGGCGGAAGAAACTCCGAAACGCCGCCGGGGACGCCCGCCTAAAAAGAAAACCGAGGAAGAAACCGAAGCAGTAGCTGAAGGAGAAGTAGCACCTAAACGCAAACGGGGACGTCCACCCAAAGTGAAAACCGAAGAGACAACTGAAGCAACCGATGAAGCTCCCAAAAAACGGCGGGGGAGACCTCCCAAAAAGAAGGTGGAGGAAAATAGCGAGGCTACTCAGGCTGATTCCTCAGAAGAGAAACCCAAGAAAAAACGCGGTCGGCCTCCTAAAAATAAAAACAACGAAACGGATGATTCCTCCGTAGAGGTGGATATCCCTAACGAGAGTGAATTCCTTATTAAAGTCAAAGAATAAATTAGAAGAATCTACCACTTTTGGGCAGAAACAGGGAAAATAAATGAAACATCTGGAAATCTGGTTGCTGATTTTTAGTGTGGGATGGATGGTCGGTTGTAGCCAGCAGGAAACAGCGGAACTTGTTCTTAAAAACGGAAAAATTTTCACGGCACGGGATACCCATGAGTTTGTGCAGGCTCTGGCAATTCGTTCCGGTAAAATTCTGGCAGCCAGTTCAGATCGGGAGATTGAGCAGTACATAAATTCGCAGACCCGGGTGGTAGATTTACGAGGGAAATTGGTTCTTCCGGGGTTTCATGATGCCCACCTGCATTTCTGGAGTGGGGCGGCACTCCAGCGGGAACTTAATCTTACCGGGATTCGCAGCAAGCAGGAAGTTTTACGACGGGTTGAGGAAGAAGTAGAGAAACATGAACCCGGTGAGTGGATTGTCGGCAGAGGATGGGATCATGAACTATGGGAAGATCATCAGTTGCCCACCTATCGGGATTTGGATCGGGTTGCCCCCGATAATCCGGTATATTTAAAACGCATAGATGGCCACGCTGCCTGGGTGAATCGCCAGGTGCTGCGCATCCTGCAATACAATCGCAATACACCCGACCCGCCCGGTGGAAAAATTGTACGTTTTCCGGATGGACGACCTACGGGTATCCTGATTGATGCCGCCTTCGAATTGCTGGATAATTTAATTCCCGAACCCACTTCTGTGGAAAAAGAGGAACTTATCCAGAAAGCAATTCATTATGCTCATTCTCTGGGTATCACTAGTATCACCGATAATTCGCCTGCCGATCTTTATTTCGTTTATGCCGATCTTGCCTCGGAAGGGGAACTGGGGCTGCGAATTCACTTCTGGGTCTATGGTACTCAAAATCTGGATTCTCTAAAGAACAGTTTTCAAAATGCTCCGGCTGTAAACGATTCCCTGCTGGAGGTACATCTGGTGAAATTCTTTGCAGATGGTTCCATGGGGTCGCGATCGGCATATTTGTTACAACCGTATCGGGATGATCCGGAAAATGTAGGTTTGCCTCAGCATTCTTCGGAGGAATTGTATCGGCTGGTGAAGCAGGCAGATGAGAAAGGGTGGCAGATTGGTATTCATGCCATTGGAGATGCTGCCAACCGGATGGTGCTGGATGTTTACGAAAAAATTGCCGCCGAGAACTACCAACCCGACCGGCGCTGGCGCATTGAACATGCCCAACTGGTGCAGCCGGAAGATGTTGCCCGCTTTGCCCGGTTGGGAGTGGTCGCTTCCATGCAGCCCGTGCATTGCATTT
>JALWDQ010000895.1:1849-2274 GCA_027039625.1 Calditrichia bacterium
TCGGATATGAAATGGGCCGAAGATCGCATCGGCGAGCGGGTGCAATATGCTTATAGCTGGCGTTCCATGTTAAAGCATCACGTACCGCTGGCTTTTGGTACGGATTGGCCGGTGGAACCACTAAATCCCTTGCTGGGAATTTATGCTGCAGTTACCCGACAGGACACTAGCGGAAATCCGTCTGGAGGGTGGTATCCGGAGCAACGGTTAACAGTGGGAGAAGCGGTGTACGCATACACCTATGGTTCGGCATATGCGGCCAAAGCAGAACACTGGCAGGGGCGATTACTCCCCGGCTATGTAGCCGATTTTATCGTGCTGGATCGGGATATTTTCACCATCCCGCCACGGGAGATTCTGGAGACCAGGGTTGTTGCCACCTACCTTGGGGGAGAAAAAGTATATGCTTCAAATAGTTCCCTTGC
>JALWDQ010000896.1:0-2271 GCA_027039625.1 Calditrichia bacterium
GGAGGTGTTGTAGGTTACCCCACCGCTTCCGTTGCCTTCTATCTGACCAATTAAATCGCCATCTCCGTCGAAAAAGCCCACAAAATTGGCAGCGGTTCCCGGATTGCCGGTGGTACCAATGCGCAGCGCCAGCACATCGGGACTGCTTCCGGTTGAGGTGTTTTCGATTTGTGCTACGTAGGCGCTTAACTGGTTGCCGGTGCCGTTTATTTCGTCCTTCACATGGAGCTTGTTGGTAGGATTGGTGGTCGCAATGCCCACTTTGCCAGTGGAACCGCTGGTACCATCGCCACCGCTGACGAACATGGTGGGGGTATCGGAGTTGAAGCCGATGATGAGAGAATTTTCTGTGTTGTTATTTAACGTGTTATTCTCATCGATGCCACTTCCTATTGCCATAGAAGAATTTGCCTGTGCTTTATTGTACCCACCAATTGCAAACGAATTAGTTCCTGATGCTGTGACCGATTTGCCTATCGCAGCGCTGTAAGATTCTTCTGTGGAAACAAAACTCCCAAATGCTAATGAGCTTCCACCATTCGCATGTGCTTCATAACCAAAAGCAAATGAATTAGCACTAGCGAAACCAGTACCAGAATTTCTGCCGCCAGCAAAAGTGGCGATTCCCTCCGCGCTACAATTTTGTCCAATTGCAAATGAGTAGCTTTCAGAGGTTGTATTTCCGCTACCAAAGGCAAAAGAAGCTGTCCCGGTTGCTGTACAGTTATATCCTCCTGCGAATGATCCTCCATTTTTTGCTTTTGTATTATAACCAAAAGCAACTGAAAAACTCCCGATATTATTATCATTCCATACATCAGAATTTACATAACCAGCCCGGAAAGCTGCCTTTTTAGGATACCAGATGAGCCGTGTGCCTTCTCCCGAAGTAGAAAGTGTTGTTCCACTACCAAAGGTTCCTTTTGCAATAATTCCTCCGTCATCTTCCAGGGTTAATTTAAATTCCGGGCTGTTTGTCCCAATCCCCATGCGATTATTGGTATTATCCCAGTACAAATTATCACTTCCGCTTTGGGAATTGGTACCACTCCAGAAGGAAATTTGACCCGAGGTTCCGCTACCCGTCACATTTCCACCACCGGAGATAATCACCTCACTCCCATCGCTCTTCTGGAAGTAAAGATTTTTGTCCGCACTTTTAACATAAAGCTTTCCGTAGCCGGTAGATGCCGATGGAGCGGTGGAGGTTTCTTTTAAACTCATGTTGCCTTCCACGGTAAGTTTCTCGTTGGGGCTGCTGGTACCCACTCCTAATCGGCTATTGGTTATGTCCCAATACAGATCATTTGTACCGCTAAGCGATGTGGTGGTATTCCACAATGCCACCTGGTTGGGGCTGCCGCTGCCGCCCACACCGCCACTGCCACCGGCGGTCAGGTCAATCTCCGTCCCATCGCTCTTTTTGAAATACAGATTGTTGTCCGTGGATTTTACGTACAGTTTGCCGAAATTGCTGGTAGCAGAGGGAGCGGAGGTACTTCCTAAACTTAACACGCCATTTACCGTGAGTTTCTCGTTGGGGCTGGAAGTACCCACACCTACATTCCCTGTGGAGCCACTGGTACCATTGCTGGGACCTACGTACAGGGTAGGAGAGTCGGAATTAAAACCGATCATCAGGGAGTTATCGTTAGAATTGGTGAGGGGATGGGTCTCATCCAGGCCGCGTCCCAGTACCACGCTATTCTGCCCGTTGGCAGTTACAAAGCGTCCCAGACTCAGCGAATACATCCCGCTGGCGGTGGAACGCCATCCCAGCGCAGTGGCGCCTAGAGCGCTGGCGGTACCAAAATAACCCGCTGCAAAGGAGGCATTCCCACTGGCGGTGGACCATCCTCCTAAAGCCGTGGAATAAGAACCGCTGGCTTTGGTACCGTTACCGGCTGCAAAAGAATATTCACCGATGTCGGCATCTCCCCAATTTCCGTTTGCAAACCCCACCCGGAATGCCGATTTGCGGGGATACCACAACAGCGCCGTCCCTGGGGAAAAATTCAACTGGAAACCACTCCCGTGCGTTCCTGCAGCATAAATTCCACCATCATTAGCAATACTCAATTTAAACAAAGGGTTGGTGGTTCCTATACCCACTTTTCCGTCCGATTGCACCCGCATCAATATTTCATCACTGGAATTGGTCACATCCAGCGAAGAGGTTTGGGCAGCAACCTTTGCCGGAAATGGTCCGATAAAACCGGCGAAAATAAATAAAACAATGAGCAGAAGGGTAAAACGAACACGCATCACTAC
>JALWDQ010000897.1:0-7003 GCA_027039625.1 Calditrichia bacterium
ATTGTACGTAATGCTTCCCTGAAGAACCCATTCCCCAATCAAAATGGTGTTTTGCGTCGTTTCCAATCGCAAACGTACGTATTTAAACTGTACCTCGCCAAAGGCCAGAGAGTCCCAGGCAAATACAGGATGATTCTGATGATCCACCAGCAACTGGTAACTACCTATTCCCTGGTTAAGATCATTCAAGGAATTCGCTGCTTCCAGAGTCCAGGTACCCGCCGTCCAGAGAAACACTTTACTGGCACGAAAGGAAACTGCTTCTGCAAAAGAAAGGGTGATAATCAGAGAATCGCTGTTCTGCACCCCCGCTTCGGTTAATGGATTTCCATCGAAAATTTTGGGGAGAGAATCCACGGTAAGGGCAGGTTCCACTGTGGCCTGCACCGTGCCTTCCTGCAGCATCTGGTAAATTGGTACAGGTTGCTGCACCACAAGCTGTGCCCTAAGGACT
Source organism: Calditrichia bacterium (assembly GCA_027039625.1). Classification (GTDB taxonomy): domain Bacteria; phylum Calditrichota; class Calditrichia; order RBG-13-44-9; family RBG-13-44-9; genus JALXCH01. Next base: position 455 of record JALWDQ010000897.1, read on the forward strand.
CCCGGTGCAGCGAATCCTACAATCATCAAAAAAATAAACACAAACACCGATTTTGGGAAACCCATGATTAAACCTCATTTATTTCGTTTATAGTGAATGTCACTCATTTCTTTTAACCGGGCAGCGCTCCACTCGGGAGTGATATCGCGCTGGGGATTGGCCAGCATTTCGTAACCCACCATGAATTTCCTGATGGTTGCCGAGCGGAGCAGAGGCGGATAGAAATGAAAATGCAAATGCCACTCCGGATGTTCTTTGCCATCGGTAGGTGCTTGATGAAATCCCGCAGAATAGGGGAAGGATACCTGAAACAGATTATCGTACCGAATGGTGATTTTCTGCAGCACCTCCGCCAGTTCGGTGCGTTCCAGCGGTGTTAGTTCGGCCAGGTTCGCTCGATGCCTGCGACTGATGACTAACGTTTCGAAGGGCCATACTGCCCAGAAGGGTACAACCACGATGAAGCTATCATTTTTTAAAACCACTCGTTCTCCCAGTTGTTCTTCCAGTTCCAGATAGTCGCACAAAAGGCAGCGTTTCTGGTTGCGGAGATATTTTTCCTGCTGCCGCTGTTCTTTTTCTGGCTCTACCGGCAGGGAGCGCTGTGCCCAGATTTGTCCATGGGGATGGGGATTGCTACATCCCATCATTTCTCCTTTATTCTCAAAAATCTGGACGTAATGGATTTCCGGGAGCGCCCCAAGTTCCTGGTATTGCTCGACCCACACATCCACAACCGCTCGCACTTCCGGGAGGGAAAGTTCGGGGAGGGTTAAATCGTGACGGGGGGAGAGACAAACCACCCGGCAGATTCCAGGTTCTCCCCGGGCATGCAGCAGATTGCTCTGGCGATATTCCCGAACCGGTGTATCGGGGAGCAAAGCGCTGAAGTCGTTATCGAACACGTAAACACCTTTGTACATCGGATTTTTCTTCCCTCCGGCGCGGGAGTTACCAGGGCAGAGGTAGCAGTTGGGATCATAGGAAGGACGTTTCTCTTCCGGAAGAGCTTCCACCCTGCCCTGCCAGGGGCGCTTCGCCCGTTGAGGAGAAACCAGCACCCACTCCCCCGTTAAGGGATTGTAACGCCGGTGGGGTTGATTTTCAAACCAGGTTTCCATATCCAGCTCTGAGGTCAATTTTTCTTACGCAAATTTTATTTATTCTGATACACATCGATCAACACTCTGGCCATGATGGAATCCCAGATGTAGTTGGAGGGGCATTCCTGCACGGGGAAATCGGGACTGTAGGATTCCCAGAAGTGGTGGTTGCGGGAGAGCTGGGTGGTCACCGCCAGCATCATCTTGTCCGCCACCTGTTTGGCCAGATCGTGGTACCCGTAATTGCGCAGCCCCTGGAATACCATGTAATCCCACAACAGCCACACGGGACCGTTCCAGCGGCAGCAGCCATCCACGAAGGGAGTGTAATTGGGGTCATCCGCCGCCAGGGTGGGAATTCCGTAACGGCGCCAGAAGGATCTGGGATCGGTCAGGTGCTGAATCAACCGCTCGGCGCGCGCTTTCGGCGCCACCCGCGCCCACAGGGGCAAAAATCCAATGATTTCCTTGCGCTTCAAACTTTTCCCCTCAAATTTGAAGGAATTGTCCTTCATGGCCACATGGTAGTAAAATCCGCTGGAATCGTCCCACATGTAACGGTTGATTAAATCGGCCAGTTTGCGGTATTTCTCCTGCCACATCCGGGCATCCTCCCGGTAGCCCAGCTCCTGCGCCATTCGGTGCAAATAAAAGACCTCGTTCGCCACCTGGGTGGTTAGATCCAGCGCATCCAGTTCATCGGATATGTCCCGCCCCTCGTCTTCCCCCTCAGAAAACAACTGGAACACCACATTCCAGCCGTCCCGCACGTTTTCGATGATGCCGTACGGTCCCCACTCGTACATGCCATCGTGGTCTTTGTCCCGCTCCCGATCCAGATAGCCGATGTACTTCTTGCCGGCCTGGTAAACGGTTTTCAGGAAATCTTTATCGTGGCTCACCTGGTAAATTTCCCAGTTGGTCCAGGAGAAGAATGGTGCCGAGGTGGTGCCCACGCCTTCGTGGGGATACACCTGGGGTCCGCGCGGTCCCACCCGGTATGGAATCAGGCCGTCCGGATACTGCTGCTCCACGTAAATGAGCTGCGATTCCTCGGCCGAGCGGGCGTCCAGGTACACGTAGGGAAGCATGGAGAGGGATTCGTGCATCACCTGGTGGCCGTGTCCCCAGCCCCAGATGGGATTGCGGGAGAAGACGTAGTAATTGTATTTGGTTTTCCCCCGCGGGGGCAGCATGCACTGCCGCACCAGATTCAGCGCCCCCAGGTACACCATCTTTTCCGCCGAGGTGGAAAAGCGAATCCGTGGCACATTCCGGAACAGTTGCACGTTGGCATTCACAAACGATTGCACATCCGCTGCCAGTGCCGCCTGGACGTCCTGAATTAACTCAGTTTTTTCCCTGCGGGCATCCTGCACGCCCCGCACAAAGCGCACCGTGGCGCTCTCCCCCGGTTTTAAATCAAGATTCTTTTGAATCGCCACAAAATCGGCCGCCCCCTCGGCCTGTTCGTTGAGCTTTTGCACGTAAAAATGGATTTTGCTCAACCGCTTGATGGCAAAGTAGAAATCCTTCCAGCTGCACCCCTGGTGGATGCCGTAGCTGTCCGGCATTTTGTCACAAGCCAGCAAATTACGAAAATCGGTAGGATAACCGCGTCCGGCGTACAGATTGCTGTGCAGGCGTACCGGGGATTCGTAATGCTCGAACCAGAGTCCGTGGTGCTCGGTATCGTAACCGGTGGCGCGCAGGGAATCCGCCGAAAGATGCAGCACGGAAAAAAGCTGGATGCGGTAAGCGATTTTTCCGATGTTACGGATGTACAGATGGATGAGCGCTGCCCCGGAGCTGTACACGAAGAAGACTTCCTGCACCTGCAGACCGGCAAACGGTTCGTACTGGAGCATCGCCATGTCCGGAAAGGAGGCGACCACCACCGGAGGCTGCTCAAACTCCCGAATTTCATCCACCACCACGTTGTTGATTTTCCAGATGGTGGCCCATTCTCCTGCATATTGACTGCTGTATGTGATGGGCTGGTCGGGAGAGAAATAATCCATGAAGTAGGCTTTGTCCGCAAAAAAACGGGAGCGTTCCATGGCCGCCGCATAGGTGGTAAACAGCGGATCATTTCCCCAGGCATTGAGAATCAGATATTCGTCCGGAATGGTGACCTGGGAAAGGGCAAGGGTTACCAAACAGAATAATGCCAGAATCGTTTTCATGAATAAACCTCAGTTTTAATGATGAAATTCCAATTTCCAAATAATAAATCACAAAGAAATTCCAAATCTCAAACATCAAATCCCAACTAAATTCCAAGCACCAATGAACAAATATCAAACATATTCCAAAAAACAAATCACAAATTCCAAATAATTTCCAAATTTCAAAACAATTTTCTGTCGTCCCCACGGGACTCAATCTTTCGTTTCGTTCTCTATTCCCACGAATGAATTTGTGGGCTAACATCTGGCGCTCGCTCCGCGAGCTAATTTTTCACTTTCAAGTGTAACATTCCTTAATTCCCAAGCCCCGTATGGGGCGACCAGATTTTAGCCCATGGCCTTCAGCCATGGGAATGCTGGATCAGATTAAAACCATCAAGTCCCGTAGGGACGACAGAAGACGAAATTCCAATTTCCAAATCACAAATCTCAAATAAATTCCAAATCACAAATATCAAATCCCAAAGAAATTTCAATATCCAAATAACAAATTCCAAAGAAATTCCAAAAAACAAAACACAAATTCCAAATTTTTTGACAGGATTCAACGAAAAATAATTTTGAATCATGAATTTATTTTTTTAGACAGGATAAACAGGATTAACAAGATAGCGTTTTAAAATTATTAATTCATAATTAAAATTCAAAATTGGCTTTTATCCTGTATATCCAGTAAATCCTGTCTAAAAATATTATATTCAGAAGTACCGAATTGCCCCAACGTGCACAAATCAAATTAATTTAAGATTAAAAACTATGAACTCTTAATTAAACTTTCTTATTTATCCCGTCATAATTTTGTCTTTTTATTCTTCTTTTCCATCTCTGGTCAGGTTAACCTTGAATCGGCGGTCGGGATCTAGCAAGCGGGCGAAAAAGGCGTAACCTCCAAAATTGTTTTCAATCTTTAGCAACAGTTGATTCCACCCTTTTTTCAAATGTAACGGAATGCGATCCTGATCCGGCATGGAGATGCGCACCAGCAGCTTGCGAAATATCGGTTTTCGGTTTAAAAACACTTTGATGCCATCGTCGGAGCCGATGAGCAACGGCACCACCGTATCCCGGGGCGCGTAGATGTAGGTAAACGCGTATGCCACCACCAGTTCGTACGGTTTGAATTTGTCCCACAGGTGTACCCGGCCATCCGGAGGTGTTTCCACCACCTGCCAGCGCACTATCTGACTGTCCGCCCCCCAATAGCTTTTGCTGAAATCAATTTCCCGCTCCGGTGGATACACCGTGTCCAACCCCAGACGCTCGGTTTCCGATTTGCGGGGATTGGGAAACGGCCCGATGATGTACCACCGGGGAATGTACTCCCGCACCGGCTCCAGTACCAGGGCATCCAGTCCCACCGCATAGCCCCCGGACTTTTTCTCCTTTCCCGTAATCAGAAAGTGCAGGGGCAGGGTGCCGTTCTGCGCTCGTAGATCTTTCAGCAGCAATCTCCCACCGGGAAACACCTCCAACCGGTAGCCCCGGATTTCCCCCACTTTTTTCCCGGAATAAAAAATATCGGCATTCCCGTAATCCGGACCGCTGGTGAAGTAAAGGGCCACGTTGTACCGTTCCTCTTCCACATCGGGAATGGTCAGGACGAAGTGCCTTGCTCCCGTTTCCGGTTCCACCCGCAACTGCTTCAGTCCGCTCCAATCCGGGCCAAAATCGGACATATCCTGCACGCGGTAACGCACTTCTCCCTGCGGCTGCAGGGATTCCGCCTCCAGCGCTCCGGGCGGAACCGCCACCCGCAGGGGAATCCGCAGACTCGCCTTCAGCAGGGGCGGAAACGGCTGGTGCGGCTCCAGCTGGTACCAATAAGCGGTGCTGCTGTAATCCGCTACCACGCTGTTGGCATGACCATGCTCGATGGTGAATTTGAGCGATTTGCGAAAGGGAATGGCATCCCCCACCTGGAAACGATAAGCGGCAATCCGTCCCAGCGAATCGTCCTTTAGAATAAGACCGTGGTAAGGTGCGGCAAATTCTCCCCGATTGAAATACCAGCCGCCGGTGAAGTAATCCTCTGTGCCGGTACCGTAAATGGACGGGAAGGATTCCCCATCCACGTACACCATTTCGTCCCCTTCCAGGAACCAGAGATTGCGCCGGTAGCTCTGCATGCTCATGTTCATTCCCACAAAATGTCCCCTCCCCCGGGCTTCCAGCACCAGATAATTTTGCCCGGGCGTGGTGCGAATTTCCCGATGCCACCAGGCGTGGAAATAGGCGATATCACGGGCGAGCGGTTTCTCCAGCTTCTGGTAGTCAATCTGGTAGTAAAACGCGTACACCTCCTGCCCGGTTTGATTTTCCACCTCGATGCGGGCGGATTTGTTGAAGGGCATGGGGAAATAGCAGTAATAGCCGCCGCTGCTCATGCCCAGGAATTGCGACACGTAATGGCGGTATTCAAATCCCGTACCGAAGAAATCGCCGATGGGAACTTCCACCGAAGATTGCTCCTCGCCGTCCCAGTACATGCGGAACACAATGCGCCGCAGGAAGTAAGGATCGCGGGAGTCGATGGTGAGCCAGATGCGGGTAATCACTCCGGGACCCTTCAGGCGGGCTATGACTGCCGTTTCACCCGGCTGCAGGGAGATACGGTCGTCGTTGCCACCGGTGGTGTCGTAACTGGAAATCTGGTACATTCGACCGGGTTTCAGCACCGGCAATTGCGCGGGCGAAAGCAGCGTTTCCAGCACATTCTGGGTCAAACCGGTGCCGATAAGCCCAAACAACAGTAAGAATATACACGAAAGTTTTTTCATACCATCTCCGAACGGTTAAATTCCAATTTCCAAATAACAAATCTTAAAGAAATTCCAAATCACAAATATCAAATCCCAAATAAATTCCAAAAAACAAATCACAAATTCCAAATAATCTCCAAATCTCAAAACAATTTTCTGTCGTCCCTCCGGGACTCACTTTTTCGTTTCGTTCCCCATTCCCACGAATGAATTCGTGGGCTAACATCTGATGCTCGCTCCGCGAGCTCTTTTGAAATTTCAAATTGCAGACAACAATTTTCTTTCCTCTTAATAGGATTTCCCTTTGAACCCAAGCCCCTGGAGGCCGAAAGGCCCCGTTTTACGGGGGGCGACCAGATTTTAGCCCATGACCTTCAGCCATGGGAAACCAGATTCAAATCAAAACCATTAAGTCCCGCAGGGACGACAGATTGTGAAATTCCAATAACCAAATAAATCACAAATCACAAGCACCAAAATCCAAATAAATTCCAAGCA
>JALWDQ010000898.1:0-2271 GCA_027039625.1 Calditrichia bacterium
TTCGGCCCGTTCTTTTGTCATTTTTTGGGGGACTCTGTCCCCCAAACCCCCTGGGGTTTATCGCATGATACCAATCCCGAGGGGAGGGTGAAGAGAGGGTGACATCGCATGCCACCCTCCCCTCGGTCTTGGTCCCCGGGTCGGCGCTCGGGTTGCTCCCCAGCAGAGCCCTATCCTCCGCCCGGGTCACTCGGATTGTCCTCTATTTCTTTATGTTTTCAAGGGGGCTCGCTTTACCCTTTGTCTCCACCTGATATCCAAATGGACGATAAAGGATTCAAGCCACCTGTATCGATGTATCTTCCAGGGGAGGATTGAGGACCACCACCTCGACGGGCGACCAGTTACGGGTATGGCCGGTCCACCTTTCCGGGTGCCGCCTCTTCGCCTCCTCGTATACCTTCTTTCTCCGCGCCAGGATCTCCACATCCCGGCCCTCGTGCCTGTCATGGGGGGTCACGAATCCAATGGCAGAGTGGAGGTGTTGATGGTTATACCAGTACACGAATTCCGATACCCACGCACGGGCGTCCTCAATCGTCTCGAAGCCTTTCTCCGGATAGAAAGGTCGGTACTTCATGGTCCTGAAGGTCGCCTCTATGAAAGGGTTGTCGTCGCTTCTCCTCGGCCTGCTGAAGCTCTGGAATACCCCCAGCCGGCCCAGGAAACTCTTGAAGGTCCCATGCTTCATGGGGCCTCCCCGGTCGTTGTGGACGATCAGCTTGGATGGGTCCACACCTTCCTGGGATAGCGCCCTCTGGAAGAGAAGGATGGAGTTCTCTCCGTTTTCCGCGGGAAATACCTCCCATTCCACGATCTTCCGGCTCCAGACGTCCAGGATCACATAGAGGTAAAAGAAGACCCCTCCTACCAGGGTCTGGAGGTAGGTGATATCCCAGCTCCATACCTGGTTGGGGCCGGTCGCCACCTTGGGCTTCGGCCGGGCCGCCTGGGAGGGGGGCGCCGTATTCTCCCGGTGGGTGGCTTGCCCTTCCTTTCGCAGGATTCGGTAGATGGTGGACTCCGAGGCCAAGTATTCCCCCCGGTCCGCCAATCTCGGGACGATCTGCTTGGGAGACATCTCCCGGAACTCCTCCGAGTTGACCTTCTCCAGGATCTTCTTCTCCTCTTGAGGGGAGAGCTTGTTCTTCGGCGGGGTCTTCGGACCCGCTCTCCGGTCTTCCCCTATCCCTTGTTTCCGCCACCGGGAGGCGGTCTTCCGGGAAATCCCAAGAACTTGGCATGCCTTGGCCTCGGAGATCCCTTGGGCCTTGAGCTCTTCCAACCTCCCTAGGATCCAGTCCCGGTCCTCGGGGGAGTGTCGTCGTCCCTTTCCTCCAAATAGGCCTCCAGTTTTTTTTTGAGCGCCAGAAGGGTCGCCATCTCCGCCAGGGCCTTCTCCTTCCTCTGAAGAGCCTTCTCCAGGGCCTTGATCTTCTTGGCCTCCGGGGAGGTCTTCTTGGACTTGGAGGCTCCCTGGAGGGCTTCCAGGGCGGCTTTGCGCCATGCCTCCAGGTGGGCGGCATGGAGCCCCTTCTCCCGCAGGAAGGCCCCCAGTTGATCCTGGGGGAGCTGGGAGGCCTGGATCACAGCCTGGAGCTTCTCCTCCGGGGTCCACCGGTGCGGGGGACGCACCGCCTTCTTGTTCTGCTGGGACTTCTTCTTCATGGCCTCGAGGTTACGAGCCTCCCGGAGCCAACGGGAGAGGGTAGGCTGGGGAATCCCAGTTTCCCGGGAAAGGGCGGTGGCAGAAATCCCCTCCGGTCCCGCCATCCGCTGCACCATCCGAGCCTTGAAACCTGGGGAAAACTTCATGGAAAGTTGGTCCAATCTCGCCCCCTAACTTCTTCCTAACTTGGCCCCCGCCCGGGGGGGCCAAACGCCTTCGGAAGGTGGGACAACTATCCTGACACCGGGGGAGCACGCTGGCGGGAAGCCTCGGGTAATGTTTGAGCTTCTCCAGGATCAGGGGAAGGAAGGGATCCACCTTCCGGGGCCTGGTCTTCCGGGGCTTTTGGACCCCTTCCTCCCGGAGGACCCGCTCCACGACGGAGTGGTGAATCAGGAAATAGAGAGCGATGGTGCCGATGGCCCACCCCTCGGCGTGGTAGAGACGGAGAATCTCCGCCCGAATCTCCCTGGAAATCATGCCTCTCCCCTCCTTTCACGCTCATTTGCGCTTCCGAAAGGAAGAGTTAAGGAAATCCGTCCGGAGAAACCGGCTTTGGGTCCGCCCGCAAAAGCTGCAGGTGTAAATCGGGCCCCCCGGGG
>JALWDQ010000899.1:0-2269 GCA_027039625.1 Calditrichia bacterium
GACGAAGCCTATCTACCGCGTTTTACCGTAGAATCAAGCGGAGAAAAACGTATATACGACTATCGAAACACCGGCGGCGAAGTTCTCAATGATCTTCATCGACGCCTGTATCCCACGGGCAGGATTAGCTATCGTTTGCCCAAGGCGGGAAGAACGCTGGTTAGAATCGGAGTCAAAAGCGGTCCTTTGCTTCGTGTTCTCTCCAACTGGACACCGAGATCGGCCGGAGAGGTTCGCCAACAATGGGATTTTCGCGGGCCGGGCGGCACGGATCTGCATGATGCCCCTTTTGTGGCGGCTATTAGCGCATACGCTTTACCGGATCACTCTATCATTACACGAAACAATCGACAGACAAACTACATCGAATACTTCATCCGGCACAAACTTATTTGTCATCAACCTTCGAAGATCACGCAGGAGATGTTGAGCCGTGACGACAAAAAGATATCCCCCCATTTTTACGCTTGTCGCATAAACGAAAGGGATCCTCAGATCTTTTTGACATTGGACAACAACCGCTCGAAACCGCCCTATCGAGTGGAAAACGGGCATCCCGTGAATGTTCATGTTGCCATGGCGCCGCAGGATATGCGTCTCATGGAGGGAAAACAATATGAAGTGAGTTTCTATTTGGACTATCGCTTTCTTTCGGAAGCGGAACAGGGATATCTTCCCTTGAGTTGGCGTTATCTTCCCAATAACCTCAAGCCCGGACGGCATACTTTAACGGTTAACTTGAGTGCTTTTGACGGGAAGGTGGCGACACGGAGCATAAAAATCATGGTTGAATGTATCAAAAAACAAAAACAACAATGATTGAAAATTTCCTAAATATTTAATTAAAATTTAATTTTCTTAATGCTATGTTTTTCAATAGGGAAAAAGGAGGGTGCGATGAAAACATCAAGTATTAAATGGTTGGTTGTTTCGTTTTTGGTTTGGATGATGACAGGATGCGGCGGAATAAGCTTCAAAAGCAACATTCCCGACGGTGCGCTTCTTAACGAAAACAATATTTCGATTGTGTTTACCGCACAAGAAAAAGAGGCAAACTTTGTCCTGAATTATCGAAAACGTAAATTGAAGGTCAACAAAGTCAATAGGACCGCAGACAGCATTGTCGAAGATACGACGCCGGGCAAGTACCTCAAAGTGGTTTATCTTCCCAAGCCTCCCTTTGTACTTCCCGAAGGGAATGTCACCGTGAAGCTGAAGATACCTTACCGCGGAGTTCCCCGGAAAAAAATTCCCCCGGTCGTAACGACATTGCACCTCTACGTCGATACTCTTCCCCCTACGATTCGGACCGACTTTCCCGAAGAGAACAGTACGATCAGAAAACAGACACAGCAACTCTCCTTTTTCGTGACGGATCAAGGTTCGGGCGTGGATCCCGATCGTCTCTTTTGTAGCGTGAATGATCAAAATTGGAGCGAAATTTGTCGTTATACGGACGGAAACTACACGTTGAATCCTGATTCCGATCACCTCTTGCCCTCCGGAGAGATTCGTGTCAAGATCGCCGCGGCGGATATAGCGGGGAATGTCGCGGAAAAGGAATTTGTCTATACGGGACGTTACGATGAGACTCCGCCGTCAATTGTCATGGTCGATCCGACGCCGGGGGATGTTCTGACCGATCCTCTGCATCCCTTCGTCTTTCGGATCTTGGACGAAGCCAACGGCAGCGGAGTGGATCCGAGAAGTGTGCATTTGTTGATCTCCGAAGAGAACTTGAGTGTCGCATTGCACCCTGACACGAATGACACCGCATTGTACCGTTACACTCCGGATGCGCAACATCCTCTCCCCTACGGAACGCTTACCCTCTTCCTCCGTGCTTCGGATCGGGCAGGAAATGCGGCCGAAAAAGCGTTCAGCGTATCCCTCCGCGAAAAACAGACACCCCCGGCCCGCCCCGTCGCCACACCGTCGGAGGCGTACGCGCCGGCGACTTTGCGCTTCTCTCCTCAGGTGGAGACCGATACGGCGATCCAAACCTATTACTGGGATTTTGACGGAGACGGGACCTGGGATCGGCAATCGATTTTCCCCGAGACCTATACCTGGAAATATACGATTCCCGGACGCTATACGGTACGTTTGAAGGTTGTAGATGCCGCGGGGAAAAGCGCCGAAGGCACGACGGAGGTTCGGATCCTCAACACGCCGCCTCAAGTGACGGTAGATCTCTCCCCCTCCAACGGGCAAGTTCCCCTGGAGGTTCATTTCACCGTCCACGCTTCCGACAGCGACGGCATCGCCT
>JALWDQ010000900.1:0-6993 GCA_027039625.1 Calditrichia bacterium
TTATCGGTTACAGGTTCCAGAAACGCTAAACAAAACCACTCCCTGGTGCTCTTTATTCCGGTGCTTCTTTTCCGTACCCATTAAAAAGTGCACAACCCGAAGTAACCAGGGGAGTTCAAACAAAATCGCGTTCCTCCCGGTTACCAGCATGTTTCGGAAATTCTCCCCATCGGGTATTTCACCCGGTACGGGTTGACCAAACATCCCTACCCACCCGTCTGTTAACTTAGGAAATGCCACCGGGTTTATTCAAGAAAATAAAAACATTTTGAAACCATCGTTCCGGGAAATGAAAAATCCCATTTTCCGGGAAACCAATCTCGATTCGGAATCGTCACTATTCCAGTTTATTCAGAACTTCCTGAAACTTATCCACACTAAACGGTTTGGGCAGGAAGATTCCTCCATCCCGCTCCAGAATTTCTTCGATTTCTTCCGGGGTCTCGAAACCGCTGGTAAAAATAATTTTCCCTTTGAACTCCGGGGATTTCTCCATAATCATCTCATAGAGCATACTTCCACTAATGTCGGGTAAAGTAATATCCAGAATAATGTAATCATAATTTCCCCGAGAAATTTGTTCCATTGCCTCTCGCCCCGTACTGGCTATTTCCCCTTCGTAACCAAAAACTTCCAGCATGTTTACCATAATACTGGACAAAGCTTTTTCATCTTCAATAACCAGCACCCTTTTGTTACCCATTTTCCAGTCCTTTTATTTTTAATTTATCATTGGATTCATTTCCTTACCGATTCCAGAAGATTAAACAACATCAGGTTTTCTTATGGAGGAATACGTCCTTCCGAGACAATTCCTTTTCAAGGATCCGTGAAACAATGTTGGGATTGGCTTTTCCCTGTGTTTCTTTCATCACCTGCCCCACGAAAAAACTCAGAAGTTTTGTTTTACCATTCCGGTACTGTTGCACCTGCAAAGGGAACAGACGGAGGACTCGGTTTACCACTTCTTCCAGCTCCCGTTGATCACTCATTTGCTGCAATCCCATCTGGCGAACCAGTTCCCGGGCACCCTCTCCCGTATCCAGCATAGCATCGAATACCGTACGTGCCGCACTCTGACTCAGGCTGCCTTCCTCGACCAGGTGCAGTAACTCTGCCAATTCTTCGGGCGGAATGGGAAACCGTGCAGCAGAAATTTTGCGGTCTCGAAGCACCCGTACCACTTCGCGCACCACCCACCGGCTTACAAATGCGGGCTCAGCACCCCGGGAAACCACCGCTTCGAAGTAATCGGCCAGAGCACGCTCCCTCACCAGTACCTGAATTTCCTGCTCCGGTAAATGGTACTGCCGACGAAAACGGGCATGTTTCTGGTGGGGTAATTCCGGTAAACTGCGCGAAACCGCCTGCACCACCTCCCGGGAAACTGTGAGGGGAACCAGATCAGGTTCCGGAAAATAACGGTAATCTTCCACAACTTCCTTAGAGCGCATCACCCGTGCTCGATTTTGTGAAGCATCCCAGAGCAAAGTGGCCGCTTCCACGCGTCCCCCATCCATTAGCACCCTTGTTTGTCGCTCAATTTCAAATTGTAATGCTCTTTCAACGTTACGAAAAGAATTCATGTTTTTCAACTCTGTTTTTACTCCCAGCCTTTGCTCACCTACCGGACGCAGGGAGATATTGGCATCGCAGCGCAGGCTGCCTTCTTCCATGTTGCCATCGCAAATTTCCAGATACACCAGAATGGTTCTTAACCTTTCCAGAAAGATGCGGGCTTCCCGGGGCGAGCGTAAATCCGGGTAGGTTACAATTTCGATGAGCGGCACTCCGCAGCGGTTAAAATCCAGCAGCGTCCCCTCCCCCGCCAGTACCGGATCGTGAATGGACTTTCCCGCATCCTCTTCCAGATGAATCCGCTCAATCCGCACCACCTTTTCCTCTCCATCGGGAAGTGGAATGGTTAACCAGCCTTCCCGACACAGCGGTTGTTCGAACTGGGTAATCTGGTAGCCCTTCGGCAAATCCGGGTAGAAATAATTTTTCCGGGCAAACTGGCTGCGGGAAGCAATGGTGCAATGGGTTGCCAGTCCCATGGCAATGGCAAATTCCACCGCTTTCTGATTGGGAACCGGAAGGGAGCCGGGCAATCCCAGACACACCGGGCACACATGGGAGTTGGGTTCCGCACCATACTGATTGCGGCAGTTACAAAACATCTTGGTTTCCGTTAACAACTGGGCGTGAATTTCCAGTCCTATCACCGCTTCGTATTTTTCTGGATGCCTCATGCTTCTGCGCTCTGTTGTGTGGTTAGGTGGAAACAGTACAATCCCCTGTGCCCTTATTTGGATAACGGAGATTCACCCGCGAGATTTCTTTCCACAAAATCCCCCACCTGAATCAGCAATTCTTCCCGGAAAGGTGCCGAGATGATTTGCAATCCCACGGGGAAAGGTTCATTTTTCCCCCAGAGGGGCAGGCTCAAACTCCCCATACCGGTTAAATTTGCCGGGACGGTGAGCACATCGGAAAGATACATTTTAATCGGGTCTTGCAGGCGCTCGCCCGGGCGGAAAGGAAAAGTAGGGCTGGTGGGTGCCAGTAACACATCCACCTGCTGAAAAACCCGCTGATATTCCTGCTGAATCAACTTCTGTACCTTGCGGGCCTTCCCGTAAAATGCCTGGTAATTTTTACGAGAAAGGACATAGGTTCCCAGCATCAGTCGGCGTTTTACCTCCCAGCCAAATCCCTGCTGACGGGTTTTGCGGTACATGGACTGGGGATCAGCACTGTTTTCTGCCCGGAATCCGTAGCGCACACCATCGAAGCGCGCCAGATTGGAGGATGCTTCCGCCGAGGCAAGGATGTAATAGGTCGCCACGGCGTATCGGGTTAAGGAGAGAGAAACAGGCACAATTTCGGCGCCCGCCCGGTGAAGTTCCTCAGCCACCTCCTCTACCCGCTGGCGGATGCGCCCTTCTACCGCCTGGTCTAAAAACTCCCGGGGCAATCCCATCCGCATTCCCCGCACATCCCGGTTTAACCATTGGGTATAACGGGGCACCGGAAGGGTAACGCTGGTAGCATCCCGGCTGTCGTGCCCGGCAATGATTTCCAGCAAATAGGCCACGTCTCGCACCCGCTGCCCCAGGGGGCCAATTTGTTCCAGCGAAGAAGCAAATGCCACCAGACCGTAGCGCGACACCCGTCCGTACGAAGGTTTCATTCCCACCACACCACAAAAAGCTGCCGGTTGCCGCACCGAACCTCCGGTGTCGCTTCCCAGAGCCAGATCCACCATTTCCGCGGCAACACTTACCGCCGAACCTCCGCTGGAACCTCCGGCAACAAATTCCGGGTGAAGCGGATTGCGCACCACACCAAACACAGAGGTTTCGCTGGAAGAACCCATGGCAAATTCATCCATATTGGTGTGCCCGATGATGATTCCGCCAGCGTTGAGAATACGCTGCACCACTGTAGCATGGAAGGGAGAAATATAATGTTGTAAAATACGGGAACCGCAGGTAAGGGGATGATTGCGGAAAGCGATATTATCTTTAATAGCCAGTATCAACCCGGCCAGGGGACCGAGGGTCTCTCCCCGGTCCCGCTGACGTTGCAACTTCCGGGCTTTTTCTATGGCCTCCTCGGTATATACACGGGTAAAGGCGTGCAGGGAGGATTTTTCCTCAATCCGTTTGAGAGCTCTGCGAACACGCCCTTCCAGATTGAATCCGCCCTGCACAAATTGTTGATGCCTGTCCTGAACCCACTCCACCCGGATGCCCCATTCAGCTCCGTTTATCCGGCCAGATTTTCATCCTTCTTCTCGGATGCTTTCTCTTTTTGCCTGGGTAAGGGTTCTTCCCGGGTTACATCCAGTTCCTGCTGGATGTTCTGGGTGGCATTCTTGAATTCATTAATGGAACGTCCCAGAGAACGCGCCAGTTCAGGAAGTCGTTTGGCACCAAACAAAATCAAAATAATTAAAAAGATTACCAGTAATTCAGGAGGTCCTATTCCAAACATATCTTCTCTCCTTCCGTTTTAGACATTTCTTTAACCGGATTCTCCGGTCAGGGTTTCTTTATTTACGCCACAAAAAATAATTCACCAGAATATTTGTTTCGCTGGACTTCTATTCCTTTCCCCTGCTGCAAAACGAAACCAGGTGTCGCGTTCCCCTACTCCGTAATGTTCAGGCGTTACGTCCAGCGCAACACATATCCCACCAACAAAATGCCCAGCACACCAATAATGTTTAATTTTAATGCAAAGCCCAGGGTAAAGCGCATCACCACGAAATTTACTTCCGTGGGACCCAGGCTAAATTCTACCGCTCGCAGGAAAAAATCGCGTACCACCCCGGCGGGCAAAATCAGAGCCAGGACCTCCCCCAATGCGCTCCCAACCAGAGCCCCTAATACCACCACCAAGAGCACCCACCATAAACTTTTTTTGCGCATGGGGTATTCTCCTAATTATTTTGCTAATGATTGAAAGATGTTTCGTCCGTCTTCGGAACCCAGTAAATTCTCCATCGCCCGCTCCGGATGCGGCATCATTCCCAGAACATTCCCTTCCCGGTTAATCACACCAGCTATATTTTCCATAGAACCATTCGGATTTACCGTACGGTTTACTTCACCGTCTGCCGTACTGTAACGAAATACAATCTGATTATTTTCTTTTAACACCTCCAGCTCTTCTTTACTAATAAAATAATTTCCTTCGCCATGTGCAATAGGAATGTGAAGAACCTGACCCGTTTCCAGCACATTGGTAAAGCGGGTGTCCGCATTTTCGGTGCGAATATAAACATGCTTGCATACAAAGCGCAAATTCTGGTTACGCAATAAAGCGCCGGGCAGCAAACCGCTTTCCGTTAGAATCTGAAAACCATTGCAAATGCCCAGTACCGGTTTTCCTTTGCGGGCAAAACGCACCACCTCCGGCATGATGTTCGAAAATCGGGCAATTGCGCCCGCCCGTAAATAATCCCCATATGAGAAACCACCGGGAAGCACCACCACATCGTACCCGGCCAGGTTTCCCTCCTGATGCCAGACAAACTCCGCCTCTTCCCCCATTACCCGGGTGATGGCATGGTACATGTCGTAATCGCAATTGGAACCGGGGAACACGATAATCGCGTACTTCACGCACCCTCTCCCTGTAATTGGTATTCATAATCTTCAATCACGGGATTAGCCAACAGCTTGCTGCAGGCCGCTTCCACCAGTTCCCGCACCTTCTGCGGATCGCTTTCTTCTATTTCCATTTCAATCAACTTCCCGATGCGCACATCCTTGACCTGAGGAAATCCCAGATGATGCAAGGCATTATTCACGGCTTTTCCCTGGGGATCGAGAATTCCGGGTTTGAGACGAATTTTTACGGTGACCCTCATTCCTGACATATCCTTTTTGTTTTTCCTGGGTTTCGCTACCGGATTTACCAAAGAACAACTTCCAGAGCACCACTACGGGACCGGAGAATACATATACAATCGCCAGTGGGAAGAAGGCTTCCTGGGGGAAAAAGATGATGAGAATGGTACCAATCAGCACTGTGAAGATTTTGCCTTTTTGCGGACTCCCACGCTGAAGGGAAAAATTGGGCAAGGTTTCGTAGCGGATGTTGGAGATCATCAGCACCGAAACCAGTAGAATGAGAATGAGAAAGATTTTAACCCAGCGCAACTGCTCCCAGAACTGGATATTGAATATTAGAAACGTGGCGATGGTAACTGCGGCTGCGGGAATGGGAAGCCCTTCGAAATGGGTCTTGTCGAATCCTTTCAGGCGAATATTAAACCGCGCCAGCCGGATTGAGCCAAACACCAGGGGAGCAAAACTTAACAACAGTCCCGGTGTACCCCAGCTAAAAAAGACTGCTTTGTAAGCCAGGTAGGACGGTGCAAAGCCAAAGGAGACCACATCGGCCAGGGAATCGTATTCCACCCCAAAACTGGAAGCGGCTTTGGTAAAACGCGCCACTTTGCCATCCAGGGCATCCAGCACTGCAGCGGCAACAATGAGCCAGGCGGCCTGAATAATCTTCCCATTAGCAGCGGAAATAACGGAAAAATAGCCGCAGAACATATTGGCCATGGTAAACGCGCTGGGTACCCAATTGGTTTTTACTTTCACAAAAATACTCCGATTATGCTTTCTCCACCTTTAACTTTGTCGCCCACCTCGACGCGTAATTCTACCTGCTCTGGCAGGAAGAAGATATCCACCCGGGAACCGTAGCGAATCATTCCCATTCGCTCGCCTCTGGTAACAACCGAGCCCTCCCGCACTTCGCACACAATACGCCGGGCAATAATACCGGCAATCTGTTTAAACAACACCCGACGCCCCCGGGCATCCTCAATCCCAATCGCTGTTTGTTCATTTTCCAGAGAAGCTTTCTCCCGAAAAGCCGCCAGAAATTTACCGGGGATGTAGCGGAAATAAACCACTTTCCCGCTAATGGGAATGCGATTCACGTGCACATTGAACACCGAAAGAAAAATACTTACCCGCACCACCTCGGCACCAAAAAAAGAATCTTCCCGTTCCCGGACAATTTGCACCACCTTTCCATCGGCGGGAGAAACAATGGCCTGTGGATCGTCGGGAATCCGGCGTTCCGGATCTCGAAAAAAGAACAGGTTGAAAATACTAAAGATTCCCACGATAACCGCCGTGGCAATCACCGCCGGGAGCCGCGTCCAGAGAGCCAGAATCAGAAAAATGAGGAACACGATCCAGCTCCCGGCTACCAATCCCACACCAAAACGGGTGATGGCCATAAAAATCAATCTCCTAACCAATTAATCGTTCTTTTATTGCCGGATACACTGTTTTTGCCGTCTGGGGTGTAATGGTAAACACTTTGCGATCCAGCGTTCCGTCCGGTTTGTTGTCCCACACGGTAAAGGTATCCGGAGAAATCTCATCCGCCAGAAGCACCTGATTCCCCACCTTGCCAAATTCCATGGTGAAATGCGCCAGCGTTAAATGCTTGCGTAAG
>JALWDQ010000901.1:0-6986 GCA_027039625.1 Calditrichia bacterium
ATCCCATACTGCTGCAAAAAATGGGGCATCAGCATGTTGTGCCCACCAGCTTAAGTATTGGAGAAAATTTCCACACTCTGGTGATTACCGGCCCCAATGCCGGGGGAAAAACGGTGACATTGAAAACGGTTGGTTTGATGGTCATCATGACTCAACTGGGGTTGCACATTCCGGCACAACCGGATAGCCTTATTCCTTTACCCGATGCCATTCTGGTGGATATTGGCGACCGCCAGAGTCTGGATCAGGATTTGAGTACATTCTCCGCTCACATCATTCGCTTACGGGATATTTTACAGCAAGCCACCCCTCACACCCTGGTACTGGTGGACGAAATCGGTACCGGTACCGATCCCCGCGAAGGTTCCGCCCTGGCCATTGCCTTTTTAAAGGAACTCACCCGGCGCCCTGCGCTTACCCTGGCCACCACGCATCATGGGGAGCTGAAAGCGTTTGCGTACGCCACCGAGGGCGTGGAAAACGCTTCCATGGAATTCGATCTGGAAACGCTGCAACCCACCTATCGGCTGCAGGTAGGCATTCCCGGCAGCAGTTACGCATTCGAAATTGCCCGACGGTTTGGCTTCCCGGAGAATGTGTTACGAGAAGCCGAAAGCATTGTGGGTACGGATAAAGGTGCTCTGGAGGATTTGATTTTAAATTTGAATCGGCAGTTGCAGGAAGTGGAGCGCGAGCGCCGCGAACTCAGTATTAAACTCTCTGAGGCGGAAGGTTTGCGCCAGCTTTACCAGGCGGAAATGGAGCGCCTGAAGCGGGAAAAAACCCGTCTGAAGCGCGAGGCGGCGGAGGAAGCAGAACAACTTCTGAAAGAAGCCCGGGCGGAAATCGAGCGGCTGGTGGCGGAAATCCGGCAGCGGGATGCCCACCGGGACACCATCCGGCAGGCACGGGAGACGCTGAGCAACCTGCAATCCCGGGTTCAAACGGTGCTGAAGGAAACGGCACCTCCTACCGAAGTTGCCACCGACCTCCATCGCGGCGATGTTATCTGGGTAGAAAATTTGCAGGCGGAGGGCGAGATTCTGAGCGAACCGGACAGTAAAAACCGTGCCTGGGTGCAGGTGGGCAACGTGAAAATGAAGATGAAGCTGGAAAATGTGAAAAAGCTGCGTAAGCCGGAAGCTGAAGATCACACCGTATTAAAAAGCCACTCCCCAATAAACGATGAGCTGGAAGAAGGCATTCTCCCGGAGCTGGATTTGCGGGGAATGGACTCCTACCAGGCGCTGGAGGAAACCGACCGCTATCTGGATCGCGCTCTGGAAGAGGGCTGGAGTGAGGTGCGTATTATCCACGGCAAGGGTACCGGCACCCTGCGCCGCAAAGTGAATGAGTTCCTGGCACGGGATAAACGGGTGGAAGAAAAGCGACTGGGACGCTGGGGTGAAGGCGACACCGGAGTCACCATCGTGAAGTTAAAACGAGACTGACCCCGTTCTCTCCTTCTGCACCTCCTCTATCGCTTCCCGAAGTTTTCGCATGCTTTCGGTCGCTTTGCCCCGCAGAAATACGTCGGTAATCTGGTGAGTGTAATGGGAAGGTTCGGTGTTCACCTCAATGATTTTCGCTCCGTGAGATTTCGCCATCTGGGGAATGAGGGCTGCAGGCATAATTTCGCCGCTGGTGCCGATTAACAAGAACACATCTGCAATTTCTGCTTCCCGAAAAGAACGGGAATTCGCCGGTTCCGGAATGGGTTCCCCGAAAAACACAAAATCCGGCTTTAACAATCCCCCACAAACCGGGCATTTCGGTGGCAGCTGCTGCAAAGAGATTTCTTTTACCGGGTAAACGCGCTGACACACGGTACAGACGAGTTTCTGAGAATTTCCGTGAAATTCGTACACGGTGCGGCTACCGGCCTCCTGATGGAGATTGTCGATATTCTGGGTAATAACCGCCTGCAACAATCCCTGCTGTTCCATCCAGGCTAGAACCCGATGGGCCTCGTTGGGTTGCGCCTTGCCGAAAAAGTCGTAAAATATTTCCTTAATCAATTTCCATGATTCTTCGGGATGGCTATGGAAATAGTTGATTTCCAGAAAAATGGGATCGTACTTACTCCAGAGTCCCCCCTTCCCCCGGAAGGGCGGGATGCCGCTTTCCACGGAAATTCCCGCACCAGTAAAGGCCGTCACATGACGGGCATTCACAATCATTTCGGCAGCTTTCCGATAATCCGAATCCATGATTTGCTTCTACCTCCCAGGCCGTTATGTTTGAAAAAGGAGCACTTTTAAGTAACAGGTTTTATCGTATTGAACCAGATAAGGATAATCCGGTGGCGGCAGCAGGTTTTGCCGTAAAAAAATGGGCATACCCCGCCCGCTGGCAGCCTGCGAAACGGTTTGCAGGAGATTCTCCCGGGAAAAATGCGCAGAACGGGTGCTCACCAGCAGAAAACCTCCCGGTTTGAGCAGCGGTAGGGCATGGAAAATGTAGTACCAGTATTTCCACTTCACATGCTTGTACTGGCGTACATCCCGGGTTTCGAAGGGGGGATGAATGAGCACCACATCGAACAGCTCCGCTGCATCCTGCAGGCGGTAGAGTGCTTCCAGAACTTCATCCTGCACCCACTCTATGGTATTCCCTCCCTTTTGCGAACCGCAAAATTGCTGTGCCTGCTGCAGTACTCCGGCATCCGGTTCGATGGCTACAATTCGCTTTTTGCGGCCTCCGCCGGCAAGATAACACCCCACGCTCCCAATTCCGGCAAAAACATCCAGCACCGATTCGGCATCGCGGGTTAATTCCGCCACCTGCCGACGCATCTCCCGCTCGTCCGGGAAAAATGTGCGATAAAATGCCTGCCAGGGAATGTTCCAGGTAAATTCTGCTTCCTGCACTTCCAGATCTTTCGGAGGATTCCCCATCAGCGCTACTTCTGTTTCCGGCAACTTCTCGCTCTCGTCTTTGTGGGTAAAATAGAGCACCTCTTTCGCCCCAAAAACCCGGGCCCCCTCCTCGGCTAACTGCTCCCTGTGGGCATTCATGTAATAGGTGGTCGCCTGCATGAGCAGGGTTTCCCCGATGCGGTCGATGAACAATCCGGGTAATCCGTCGGCAAATCCATGCACCAGGCGCCGGGTGTTCCCGGAGAACGCCATGTGGCGGCGGCGCTGCAATGCCTCTTCGAATCTCTTCCGAAAGAAATGCCTATCGATCGGTTCATCGCGAAGGGTCAATACCCGCACAATAATCTGAGAATGGGGATTGTAATAGCCAATTCCGGCAAAATCGCCGTCATCCGAAATTAAACGCACCAGGTCGCCCGGTTGCGGATTTCCGCGAATCTGGTAAAAATCGTTTCGATACAATTCCGGAAACAGCCGGTGAATGCGATTTAAACGATGGGGTTTTAAAATGATGACACCCTGAGACATGGTTTCTCCTGTTCAATCAAAATAGCATGAAATAAATGAGTAAGCCGATGATGGACATCATTCCGATTAAAATAAAGGAGACACGGAGTTCATCTTCTTTTCGGCGATTGCGCTTTAGATTAATGAAGATGCCTGTTCCGCTCACCACCAATCCTAAAATCATGATGTAAAGAATGTAGGTCACCAGCCGGATATCCCAGGTGGTTTTGGGATTGATGTGCACCAGCCGGTCGAAGAAGGTCTGGGTTTGCGGTTTGGCGATGCTGGCCAGAACCAGCGCAATAAACATGAGCATCCAGCCCACAATAATGAACCAGTTTAACGCTCGAATCAGCAAATCGGGACCTTTGCGACGGTCCGGAGTGACACCTGGAATATACTGCGCCATATAAACCCCCGAAGTTTTTTGCCCAGAGCAAGAAAGACTTTTCTAATGTACCCGCTGATGTTTAATTGCCATTAAATCATCCACTTCATCCAGAAGCTGACCGGTTAGGTTGTACACTTTAAGTTGCATTTTATTATCGACTTCCCGGAACAAAAGATAATTGTAATGGGAAATGTAAATTTTTACCCAGTTGCTCCAGGGAGTTTTTTGTTGAGTGTAGTATGGTGCGCCGGCGCCTCCCGAAACAATGTGCCACAGGGGATATTTGAAGCGGGGGTTGGGGGAAAATTTTCCATCGTCCAGTTTGCCGTTCCCGTTCAAATCGTCTTCGGGGTAAAGGCCGACGGGTGTCCGGCTGGTAATCAGCGTTCTGTGGTAGGCATGTTCGTCGCTACCCAGCACGGCGGCAACTTTGGGGGAGGCACTAACCATCTCCCAGAACTCGTTACGCACTTCGATAATCCCTTTGTCGAACGCTTCCACATCCTTCCCCTGGTGCGCCAGATAAGCCCGCATCCGGTTATCCCCGTAGTACCACATGGCATCTTTGGGATGCCCGCCATTGGGGAATACCGGCTCCTGTGCCATTAAAAACACGTATTTTACCCGGGGATTTTTTTCCGCTTCGCGAAGCTGCTGGCGAATCCATTCCAGCTGATTGGGCAACACGTACCCCTCGGGACAACCACCCAATTTGGGAATCCAGCGATGAGAGGTCCACCAGTAATTATTGTTGTACACAATGATTTTGACGTTTCCGAAATGGAAAGAATACACATTTTCCCGGTAAGGGGGAAGTTCCGGATAAGGTTCCGGGCCGTTGGTGGGATGCACAAACTCCCGGGCAAATTGCGCCTCCACGCTCTGGGTAGAGTAGGGCCAGCGATCGATACCCAGTCCGTACCGACTCCCATCCTCGAACACATAAAGAAGCGCTTCGTGATTGCCGATGGCGGTGTAAAGAGGCCGCTGCACCAGAAAACCAAATAGCGATTGTTTAAACGCTTTAATCTGAAGGACAAAATCTTCCGTCACATCGGTAAAGCCGTTAATCATGTCTCCCCCAAAGAGCAGGAAGCGGGCACCTCTGCGGTACACTGCCGCGCCAATCTGCTCCAGCACCGCCCGGTTCACTCCCATATATTCCCGGGCACCGCCACCGTACCCGGAGCGACCGTCCCCTGTGTACGCAAAAGCGATTTGCCCAGCCCCAAGGGGTGGCGCCGTTTGCACCGAAAAATAGGGGGAACGCAAGGTGTCGTTCCCACTTACAGCCACTACCCGATAGTGGTAAGTGCGGTTCGGTTGCAATCCTTCCACTTTCACCTCGTGCCGAATGCTCTGTTTTCCGTCCCCAAACACCCCTCCTTCCTGCAATTCCACCATTCCCACGGAGGGTGTATCCGTCTCGAACGAGACCACCAACCAATCCGGGTGATCGGAAGTAACCAGATTGACGATGGGTCCTTCGGTAAGCGTCAGGGCTTTGCGAAATTGCCCATCGACCACTTTGAAGCGCACGGCGGAATCATAAGGTCCCAACCGCAGGAATTTGCCTCCGGACTTTTTCCACAGATTCAGCCGGTAGGCAATGACCCCTTCCGATACCCAGTGGTTTACATTGGTTACGCTTTGTTTCCCCAAAAAACGGTGAATGGGGATTATTCCTTTGCCATGCTCCAGGCTCCAGCGATAGCGAAAACGGCTGTAAGGATAATCCGACCGATCTCTCTCGAAATAAAACACCCCGGAATAAATGGTTCCAAAAAGCGATTCATCCTGCAAATTGATTTGCAAACCAATTCCGCCGGTATCCACGCCGGTGATGGCGGTGGGATAAAACTGCTCCCGGGTGAGCCCGATTTCCGGGGCAGGTGCCCGGAGCGACAGTCTCAGCGTTTGGGGATTCACAATACATCCCGGCGCCGGAGGGAGCACCGCTTTTTTCTCCTTCTGGCATCCCGATAAACTCAAACCGGCTACAATTAAAATCACCAACCATTTTTTCATTTTACTTCCCTCTACCTGATTTCTGCCCTCATTTTCTTCGTTTTTCCGCCCAAGTAAAATTCATTTCTTACCTTCTGTAAAAAATGAAATATAGAAAATTGCATTGGAAAATAAAACCGATGATAAAACTTCCTTGTAAATTTGGATGTGGAATCTTGGAGACCGCCTCTTCGGAGGTGCGATTTGTTCGCATTTCTACCCCCGGAGAAATCCGGTTTTCAATTGTCCCTTCGGGACAAATATTTTTGTGGTGTATATATAATTTCTATTCGCATCCCATCGCTTCGCGATGGGTGAAATAGGAGCCGAAAATGTCTTTGTAAAATAAATATTGGTTTTTGCACCCAACCCCGTCCCGTTAGGGACGGAATGCCACTAGCCCACAAATTCCATTTGTGGGAACGGAATGCATACCGCCACATTAATTCGTCCCGAAGGGACAGAATGAAATTTGTTGTTCGCATTTCTACCCATGGAGAAATCCGGTTTTCAATTGTCCCTTCGGGACAACATTATTAATGGTTGGGCCTCCCTCTCTCCCATCCCATGGGGAGCCTCCAAAGGAGTCTCCAAAGGATTCCTAAAGACCTATGGACTGTCGGATATTTAAAAATATCCGATAGGATCCCCTTGGGATGGGCTAATCGCATCCCATCGCTCCGCGATGGGTGAAATAAGAACCGAAAATGTCTTTGTAAAATAAACTTTGGTTTCTGCAACTAATCCCGTCCCGAGGGACGGAATGCACATAGACCACAAATTCGAGAGGCTGTGTAAAAATACAGTGTCAATGGAATATTCATTATCATTCAAAGCAAAATATAGCCCCGAGCTTCCAGCTCGGGGAACTTAAGGTCCAAACTACAAATTGGGCTTTAGCCCAATTTTAGGCTAAAGCCTGATTATAGGAGAAGGGATTCAGTGTCCCACGAGCTAAAAGCTCGTGGCTATAAAAACACTGTAAATCTAGATGATTTAAATATTTACATTGAATTTTAAAGACAGAGAAATACCATCGAAAGGAGGTGTTCCTTTACTGTTATCTCAATGCTGGATTTATATGGCCATAAAGAAATACTAAATTCATTATAAAATACGGATTGAACAACACGCTTTTTATTGACCCGGTTTTAAATAAACATTATGAGCTACAATATGCGCGATATTGATTAAATAATCTT
>JALWDQ010000902.1:0-2261 GCA_027039625.1 Calditrichia bacterium
TTTTGGTGGGAGTGATGGTGGTGGGCATCAAGCATCTGAATTTTTCCGCCGACATAGCCATGCAGGATGCCGAAGAAAAGGAAAAGAGTCAGAAAAAGACGAAGTCGCAGAAAAAGAGCGGGCAGAGCAACCTTTCGGCATTTCTTACAGTAGGTGTGGCGCTAATTCTGGGACTGGCTCTATTTTTTGCGCTCCCGTTGTTTGTAACCACCCATCTCTTCAATATCGAGCGGGAAGCGTTTACGTTTAATCTGGTGGCGGGCAGCATCCGGATTACCCTTTTCCTGGGCTACATTTACGCCATTTCCCTGATGAAGGACGTGAAACGGTTGTTCCGCTACCACGGTGCGGAGCACAAGACCATTTACGCTTTTGAATCCGGGGAACCGCTTACCGTGGAAAATGCCCGTCGCTACACCACTCTGCATCCCCGGTGCGGAACCAGTTTTCTGGTGATGGTGATGCTGGTGAGTCTGCTGTTCTTCAGCATCCTGGATTCTTTTATTATTTATTTTCATGGCAATATCAACCTGGTGATTCGATTGATGGTGCACCTGCCGCTGGTGCCTCTGGTGGGTGGGTTTTCTTACGAAGCCATTAAAGCCTCGGCAAAGAAGCCGGATCATCCGCTGGTAAAGTTGCTTATTGCGCCGGGCCTCTGGCTGCAAAAAATCACCACCCAGGAACCGGACGATGGGATGCTGGAAGTGGCCATTGCCGCCTTGAAAGCAGCGCGGGAAGGGCTCCCGGAAAAAACCTCTGGCGTTTAAGGAGTAGATTAAATGGGTAAGTTTACCCGGTAAAAATTCAGCAAAAACAAACATGGAGCACCATGTTAGAGAAACTGAAAAAATTTGAAGAGCGTTACCAGGAGTTAAGCGGAGAGATGAGCCGCCCCGAGGTGGTCAACGATTACGAAAAGTACACCCGTCTGGCCAAAGAATATTCCGAACTGGAAGAGATTGTGAAAACCGGTCGGGAATATCGCGAAACCCTGGAGCAGATAGAATCGACCCGGGAGATGCTTAAGGAAGAGAGCGATGAAGAGATTCGGGACCTTGCCCGTGAAGAGCTGGAGCAACTGGAGCAGCGGGCCGAGGAGCTGGAGAATCGGTTGAAATTGCTCATTATTCCGCCTGATCCCAACGACAGCAAAAATGTGGTGATGGAGATTCGTGCCGGAACCGGTGGAGACGAAGCGGCTATTTTTGCCGGAGACCTCTACCGCATGTACCAGAAATACTGCGAGCGCCAGGGCTGGAAAACGGAAGTGCTCAGTGCCAATTACGGCGAACGCGGGGGATTTAAGGAAATTATTTTTTCCGTTACCGGGAACAATGTGTACGGTAAGCTGAAATACGAAAGCGGGGTGCACCGGGTGCAACGGGTACCGGAGACGGAGACCCAGGGGCGCATTCACACTTCGGCGGCTTCGGTGGTGGTACTTCCCGAAGTGGAAGAGGTGGAGATAGAAATTGATCCCAACGATTTGCGCATCGATGTGTTTCGTGCTTCCGGGCACGGCGGTCAGCATGTGAACACCACGGACAGTGCGGTGCGCATTGTGCATCTACCCACGGGTGTTACTGCCACCTGCCAGGATGAAAAATCCCAGCACAAAAATAAAGCCAAAGCCATGAAGGTGCTGATGGCGCGTTTGTACGATCTGGAAATGCGTAAGCAACAGGAGAAAATTACCAGCCAGCGCCGGTCTATGATTCGCAGTGGCGACCGCAGCGAAAAAATCCGTACCTACAATTTTCCCCAGGGACGGGTAACCGACCACCGGATTAACCTCACCCTCTACCGCCTGAACGAAATCATGGAAGGGGATCTGGACATGATTATCGATGAATTGCGCATGGCCGAGCAGGAGGAACGGTTAAAATCCGAAATGGAAAATGCTTGAGGGGGCGAGAAGTAATCCCGATCTGTTAAACAGACACAATTATAGGTAAATTTCTTCTTAATCTATTTTACGATTTTGTGTTTTGCCTGGTGAATTCTTCACTTTACAAAAAATTCCCATAATTTATAATTTTACCACGATGTAAATTACTTGAAATTTAAAGGGTTGGTGGTTATTTTGAATCGACGAAATATGTGGGGAGGATTCAACAATGAAGCCGTTAAAAGAATTACTTTCTCATCGAGAATATTTACGGTTTCAGGAATTAATGGCACTATTAGAAACAGGGCGATGGAAGAGCTGGACGCCAGATGATTTTGAAGGAGAGTTTGATGAAGAAAAAGCTTTACAA
>JALWDQ010000903.1:0-6942 GCA_027039625.1 Calditrichia bacterium
TAAATTAGGAGGGCTATAAATGGATCTGAACACATTATGGTTTATATTAATCGCCGTATTATACATCGGTTACTTTTTCCTGGAAGGTTTCGATTATGGCGTGGGCATGCTGGTACCATTTATCAGCAAGGACGACGCCGAGCGTCGTGTAGCCATCAACTCCGTAGGTACCTTCTGGGATGGAAATGAAGTGTGGTTGCTTACCGCCGGTGGTGCCACTTTTGCCGCCTTCCCCAACTGGTATGCAACCCTGTTTAGTGGTTTCTATCTGGCATTATTCCTGATGCTGTTTGGGCTGATTATCCGTGGAGTATCTTTTGAATTCCGCAGCAAAGACGAGTCCCCCAAATGGCGAAATTTCTGGGATTGGATGCTGGCTATCGGTAGCTTTATCCCGGCTCTGCTGTGGGGTGTGGCTTTCGCCAACTTCATCAAGGGTGTGCCCATTGACCAGACCATGACCTATGTGGGTGGATTCTTTAACCTGTTGAATCCCTACGCCCTGGTGGGTGGTCTGGCTTCTCTCACCATCTTCCTGTTGCACGGAGCGACTTTCCTTTCCATCAAATCCACCGGAAAAGTGGAAGAAAAGGCGTTCTCTTTTGCTCAGAAAATCTGGGTGATTGCGGTGATTATTTACATCCTGTTCATTATTCTGAGTGTATTCCAGACGGATATGTACTCCAAATTGGGCATTAACCCCGGAATCAGCCCCATTATTGCCATTGTGGCACTGTTGGCAGCAGGGTATTTCCTGAAGAAAAAAATGGGTGGCTGGGCTTTTATCATGACGGCATTGAACATCGTGTTCTCCGTAATTACCATGTTCCTGGCACTTTACCCGCGCGTGCTGGTTTCCAGCCTCAATCCGGAATGGAGCCTGACCGTCTATAACGCTTCGTCCAGCCCCTATACCCTGAAGGTGATGACCATCATCGCTGCCATCTTTGTGCCCATTGTACTGGTTTACCAGAGCTGGACTTACTACGTTTTCCGTCATCGCATCAGTGTGGATTCCAAAATGGAGTACTAATTCTTTTTCCCATGCTGGAATTTTTCGTATATTCCCCCCGATTCGTTCGGGGGGTTTTCTTTTTTATTCGAATTCAATCGGGGTATCCGGAATTACCAATCGGTATTACCAAAAACCTTTAGAAGATGCCGGTAGCGAAACGTCCATCACTGAGCATGATGTCTCTAGCATTGTTGCCGGTTGGAAAAGCTCCGGAAATATTTTCTGCTGTAAATCGTGAGGTAGTATGCACATAGATAAGCGCCTGTTTTCTTTTCTGGGCAGCGTGAAGCAATATTTCCTCCTCACCATCCTGCTGGGTGTGCTGGTGGCAGGAGCGACTATTTACCAGGCCTGGTTGCTCAGCCGCATCATCGATGCGGTTTTCTTGAAATCCCACACTTTGAGTATGGTTCTTCCCCTCATGCTCCAATTTTTATTGATTAGCTTACTGCGTGGTGTATTGCATTACGGAGAGAAATCCACAGCCAGCCAGGTTTCCTTCCGCATTAAGCACACCTTGCGCCAGATGCTTACCCGGCACATTACCGGGCTGGGTCCGGCATTCACTAAAGGAGAACGCAGCGGCGAAATTAGCAACACCCTGCTCAACGGTGTGGAAAGTCTGGATGCTTATTTTCGGGAATATTTACCACAGCTTTTTCTCTCCGCCCTGGTGCCCACTCTTATTTTGTTTTTCGTGTTTCCCCGGGATTTACTCTCCGGATTTGTTTTCCTGCTCACCGCGCCCATCATCCCCATTTTCATGCTCCTAATTGGTCACATTGCCCAATCTCTCACTCAGAAACAGTGGAAAAGCCTTAGCCGGATGAGCGCCCACTTTCTGGATGTTCTGCAGGGGCTCACCACCTTAAAAATTCTGGGGCGCAGCCGGAAGCAAATTGAGGTGATTGCTCGCATTACCGACGAATTTCGCCAGAGCACCATGAAGGTGCTGCGGGTGGCTTTTCTGTCTGCTCTGGCGCTGGAAATGATTGGCACCATCAGCACTGCCGTGGTGGCTGTGGAAATTGGAATTCGTTTGATGTACGCCCGGATGGAATTCCTCCCGGCACTGTTCATTCTGATTCTGGCACCGGAATTTTACCTGCCCATGCGCCTGCTGGGGGCGAAATTCCATGCGGGGATGGAAGGCGTTGCCGCCGCCAACCGCATCTTTCAAATACTGCATCAAAAGCCTCTCACTTCCGGAGGAACACGCCGTCCCCGCCTGCAACTCAATGAACAATCCATCCACTTCCGGGACGTTTCTTTTACCTATCCGGGAAGCACACATCCTGCTCTGGAGGAAATTACTTACCAATTTTCGCCAGGCAGCCGCACCGCCATTATCGGTCCCAGCGGTTCCGGGAAAACCACCCTCACCTGGCTCCTCATGCGCTTCCTCGATGCCAGCGAAGGTCAAATTCTGATTGACCAGCAGCCGCTGAACGAAATCGATCCCGATTTCTGGCGCCAACAAATTGCCTGGGTACCGCAGCAACCGTACCTGTTTCACACCACGATTCAGGAAAACATCCGCCTGGCACGGCCCGATGCCACAGAGGCGGAAGTGATTCGGGCAGCCCAACAGGCACACATTCACGAATTCATTGCCAGTTTGCCGGAAGGTTACCGCACCATCGTGGGCGAACGGGGTGCCCGGTTAAGCGGTGGCCAGGCACAGCGCATTGCCCTGGCGCGCGCTTTTCTGAAAGACGCCCCCCTGCTGATTCTGGACGAACCCACCTCTAACCTGGACCCCGAAACCGAGCAACTGCTGGGTGCGTCCATGAAAGAACTCATGCAGGGCCGGACCGTTGTGGTCATTGCTCATCGGCTGGAAACGGTGCAGCAAATGGATCAGATTCTGGTGCTGAGCCGGGGTCGTATCATCCAGCAGGGAACCCCGGAAGAGCTTGCCCGGCAGGAAGGTCTGTACCAGCAATTGCTAAAAGCCTACGGAGGGGCAGCATGAACGGCATTCTGAAACGATTGTGGGGTATCGCTTCCCACTACCGCAACTGGATGGCACTTTCGGCTTTGCTGGGGTTCCTTACGGTGGGGAGCAGTGTGGGATTGATGATGACCTCGGCGTTCATTATTGCCAAAGCGGCTCTGCATCCTTCCATTGCGGAGTTGAATGTTGCCATCGTGGGGGTACGTTTTTTGGGGATTGCCCGGGGAGTGTTCCGTTACCTGGAACGCCTTGCCTCCCACGAAACCACCTTTCGACTGCTGGCTCGTTTCCGGGTGTGGTTTTATCGGCATCTGGAACCGCTGGCACCCGCCCGCCTGATGCGGTACCGGAGCAGCGACCTGCTTACCCGCCTGGTAAGCGATGTGGAAAGCCTGGAGCACGTGTTTGTGCGTGTCCTATATCCGCCGATTGTAGCGGTTCTGGTGCTGGCTCTGATGTGGCTGCTGCTGGGGATGTTCAACCTGCTTTTTGCTCTTTCTCTTACACTTTATATGACCCTTGCCGGTACGGCCATCCCTTTCCTGATGTACCACCGGGGAAAGCAAACGGGGCAACAAATTGTGAACGTTCGGGCACGGCTAAACCATTTAACAATTGACGGAGTGCAGGGATTGCCCGATTTGCTTGTTTTTGGAGGAGCGCGCCAGCATCAACAACAATTCCAGCAGACCAGCCTGGAGTTGGCCCGCTTGCAGCGCCGCATGGCTCGCCTGCAGGGCCTGAGTGAAGCTCTGATGGGGCTTCTGGTAAACCTGGCGGTGTTCACCATCCTCTACCAGGCGATCCCGTATGTGTCTAATTCCATTCTTGATGGTGTGTATCTCTCGGTAATTGTGCTGGGAGTGATGGCGGCTTTCGAAGGAGTGGCAGAGTTGCCCAATGCGGCGCAGTTCTGGGAGAAAAGCAAGCAATCTGCCCAACGACTGTTCGAAATCATCGATGCGGAACCGGAGGTGCAGGACCCGGCTCAGCCCCAACCTCTCCCCAATCATTGTTCGTTAACCGTACAGCAGCTCACTTTTACCTACCAGCCGGGGGATTCTCCCGTGCTTCGGGATATTTCCTTTACGCTGAAAGAAGGAGAAAATCTGGCCATTGTGGGACCCAGCGGAGCCGGAAAATCCACCTTGTTTAACCTGTTGCTGCGCTTCTGGGAATTTCGGGAAGGAAGCATTCGCATTGGGGAGCGGGATATTCGGGAAATTCCGCAGGAACAGGTACGTGCTCTTTTCGCCATTGTTTCTCAGCAATCGCATTTGTTTGCCGGAACCATCCGCGAGAACCTGTTATTGGCACGTCCCGATGCCAGCGAAGAGGAGATGGTGGTGGCGGCGCGTCAGGCGGAAATTCACGATTTTGTTCTTTCCCTTCCCCGGGGATACGATACTTATGTGGGCGAATTGGGGGGCTTACTCAGCGGCGGCGAGCGCCAGCGCCTGATTATCGCCCGGGCTCTGCTGAAACAGGCTCCCATCCTGCTCTACGACGAACCCACCTCTAACCTCGATGCCCTCACTGAGCAAAAAATTATGAACACCATCCGGAAATTAGGCCAACAGCATACCATCTTGCTTATTACCCACCGTCTGGTGGGGTTGGAACATTTCTCCCGCATCCTGGTGCTGGTGAACGGGCAGATTATCGAACAGGGCACCCACGCCGAACTCATGGCACAATCCACCTATTACAAACACCTCTTTAACCAGCAGCGCCAGATTGCGGTACTGGAATCTCTGCGCTGAAAGGGAAAATTTTCAGTCCGTTCCTATGATTCTTCCACTCCCCGTTTTTATCGGATTCAAAATATGGTTGGAACTATGCGCATTTCAGATTAATTTCACTTAACAAAAATATGGAGTAAACCATGGAAAAAAAGACCAAATTTTCCATCTGGTATTACATTTTTGTGTTTCTAACGATTTTAATGTTGCAGGTTTTATTATTCTCCGGAAGTGCCATCAGAGAAATTTCCTACAAACAGTTTATCGATTACATCAACCAGGACAAGGTGGAAAGTGTGGTTATCACGCAGGATAAAATTTACGGGCTGCTGCGCGAAGATACCACGGCAGCAGCCAGCAAAACCGCCGTGCATCCTGCTACATCTCATAAAATAAAAGAAGTCCCCAAACGTACCCCCTGGAGTTTAAGACTGGAAGAATACGAAGATCAGTTGCGGCGGGAGTTTCGGGTGGTTCGTCTGGAGGATGACAAACTGCTGGATCGGCTGGAAGCTCACCATGTGGATTTCCGGGGACGTATCGAAAGCAACTGGCTGCGCAATTTTTTCCTGAACTGGATTATTCCCTTCGGCTTTCTGGCCTTCATCTGGCTGTTGCTGATTCGCCGGATGGGACCTGGACCGCAGGTATTAAACATCGGTAAAAACAAGGCTAAAATTTATGCCGAAGACCCCAAGAATAAAGTGACGTTTAAAGATGTTGCGGGTATTGACGAAGCGGTGGAAGAAGTAAAGGAAGTAGTGGAGTTTCTGAAAAATCCCCAAAAATATACTCGTTTAGGTGCCAAACTTCCCAAGGGGATTCTACTGGTGGGACCTCCGGGAACCGGGAAAACTCTGCTGGCTAAAGCCGTGGCCGGGGAAGCGGGAGTTCCGTTTTTTAGCATGAGTGGTTCGGATTTTGTGGAAATGTTTGTGGGTGTGGGCGCTGCCCGGGTACGGGATTTGTTTGCGGAAGCCAAGGCCAAAGCCCCCTGCATCATCTTTATTGATGAGATTGATGCCATCGGTAAGAGCCGGGCGGCGGGACCCGTGGTAGGCGGGCACGATGAGCGGGAGAATACCCTGAACCAGCTTCTGGTGGAGATGGATGGCTTTGATCCCAAAATCGGCATCGTTCTGATGGCAGCAACCAACCGCCCGGATGTGCTGGATCCCGCCCTGCTGCGTCCCGGCCGTTTCGACCGCCAGATTCTGGTGGATCGCCCGGATATGAAAGGGCGCGAAGCGATTTTTCGGGTGCACACCCGGCATCTGGTGCTTGGCGATGATGTGGATCTGGCCAAACTGGCGGCTCAGACGCCGGGATTTGCCGGAGCGGAAATTGCCAACGTGTGCAACGAAGCTGCACTACTAGCCGCCCGGAAACAAAAAAATAAAATTACCATGGAAGATTTCATGGAAGCCATCGAACGGGTGGTGGCCGGTCTGGAAAAGAAAAACAAACTGATTAACGAACGGGAACGGAAGATCGTGGCTTACCACGAATCCGGGCACGCCATTGTGGGCTACTTTACTCCCGGAGCCGATCCCATCCGCAAAGTTTCCATTGTCCCCCGGGGGATGAGTGCGCTGGGCTACACGCTGCAAACCCCACTGGAAGACCGCTATTTGATGAGCCGCCAGGAACTGCTGGGTAAAATCAAGGGGCTTCTGGGGGGACGAGCAGCGGAAGAAATTGTTTTTGGCGAGGTGTCTACCGGTGCTTCCAACGATCTGGAGCGTGCCACCAAAATTGCCCGAAACATGATTATGGTGTACGGAATGAGTAAACGCCTGCCCAACATTTCGCTGGTGGAAGAGGAAGGCAATCGCTTCATGGGGCAAGGACCCCGGGTGGCTGAACGTTCCGAAAAAATTGCCGAGATGATTGACCAGGAAGTTCTGGAAATTATTCAGGAATGTTACGATTATGCCAAAGACATTCTCACAAAAAAGAAAGACAAGCTGGAAGAGATGGCTCAAACGCTTCTTCGGAAGGAAGTGATTCTGGAAGACGATATCCGGAGCATCCTGGGTCCCCGGGAAGAAAAATCGTAAAAAACCTGCTCCGGAATAACGGATAAAATGAATTTCCGGGACCGGGGAAGATATTTTCCCCAGCCCCGGAATTATTTGAGGCTGTGTAAAAATGAAAAGCAGAAGGATATTTAATCAATAACATGCATATTGCAATTTACCATATTTATGTAAAATTGTAGCAGAAAA
>JALWDQ010000904.1:0-2252 GCA_027039625.1 Calditrichia bacterium
ATATTACACCGAAATTCATCCGGATTGGGTGCAGGTGCGTTTCGATATTCAACGGCTGGCGGAACGACTCATCTCCGATGTCCCCGTGGAAGTGGTGAACGTACCGCCTAATATGCGAGTCATTCCTTTGCCTTCCACTGCTGCCATTTACGTGAAGGGCGGGGAAAAATTGCTGGCCGAGCTGACTCCCAACGATTTCAAGATTCGCATTGATTTCCGCCGGGATTGGCATCCGGGAACCAAAACGGTGAAAGCGGATATCATTACCCGTGCGGATATTCTTTATGTGGAAAGTCGTCCGCCGCGTTTCGAATTGATTGTTCAAAAGGTGAATGGGAAGGAGCGGTAAATTTTATTCTTCAAAGAAAATAAATTTTAAAATAAACAGCCGGCGGCTTTAAAGGGCGACTTAAGGCAAATACGTTATGTGAAACGCACAGGAAGTTTGCTGGAAGGCGACTCGGCAAGTGGTTTAAATGGAAAGTTGTTTTAATTTTTTGAATGAAGACAAGAAGCAGGGAAGAGGAGCGCAGTGAGTTCTTATCGCTACATCCTGGGTATTGAAACCAGTTGTGATGAAACCTCGGCAGCGGTAATTACCCCGGAGGAAGTGCTGTCGAACGTGATTTCCTCCCAGGCGGTGCATTTACAGTTCGGAGGGGTGGTGCCGGAGCTGGCCTCCCGTGCCCATTTGCGTAAAATCATTCCCATTGTGGAGCAGGCACTGCAGGATGCCGGGGTAACTCTTTCCCAGATTGATGCCATTGCGGTGACCCAGGGGCCGGGATTAATTGGTGCGCTGCTGGTGGGGGTGAATTACGCCAAGGGGCTGGCAATGGGGCTGGGAATTCCTTTTGTGGGAGTGAACCACATCGAAGGGCACATTTACGGGAATTTGCTGGAGGGGAAGACCCTGCCGTACCCGCTTCTGGCGCTTGTGGTCTCTGGCGGGCACACCCAGATTGTGCTGATTCGCCAGCCGCTGGAGTATCGCATCATTGGCCAGACTCTGGACGATGCAGTTGGAGAAGCGTTCGATAAAGTGGCAAAATTGCTGGGACTTCCTTATCCCGGTGGACCGGAGATCGACCAGCGAGCCAGGAAGGGAAATCCCGATTATGTGAAATTCCCCCGGGCACTGATGAAGGAGAAGAATTTCAACTTTAGTTATAGCGGATTGAAGACTGCTGTGTTGAATTTCCTGCGGGAGCGGGGGGAGCAGGAGGTTCAGGAGCATCTGGACGATATCTGTGCGTCTTTCCAGCAAGCTGCAGTGGAGGTGCTGGTGAAGAAAACAGTGGCTGCGGCTCGTACCTATCAGATTCGGCATATTGTGCTGGCGGGTGGTGTTGCTGCGAACTCCCTTTTGCGAGACTGGATGAGCCGGGAAGCAGCAAAGTTTCATCTTCAGGTGCACTATCCACCCTTAAAATATTGTACCGATAATGCAGCCATGATTGCCCGCGCAGGCCTTGAGCATTTGCGCCTGGGTCGCACCAGTTCGTTAGAAATGAACGCTTACCCCTCCATGCCGCTGGGGAGCAGTGTGCCGGAATAATCCCTTTTTGCTCCTCTAATAAAAGTGATCTGGATTAACCGGAGCAAATCTGAAATAGAAAGAAATTAAGGTTCTAACGGATAAACCTATTGTGGCAATTGGGAATGCTTAAAGATTTGTTTTTGAGTTTTACCGTACCGGGTTGGTTGCTATTCCTGCTGGTATGGATATGTATTTTTGCCGGTGTGTTGTATTATTGGCGAACCATTCCGCCTTTATCCCGCTTTCGAAGAGTTTTTTTAAGCGCTCTGCGCAGTGCCGTTTTAACCAGTGTGTTGTTTCTCCTTTTTCAACCCGTTTTACATCTCGTTTACCAGTCTCCACTTAAACCTACTGTGGCTGTGTTACTGGATAATTCCGCCAGTATGCGGATTCAGGATCGCAACGGGGTTCGTTCGGATTCTCTCTATTACCTACTTCGTCATATCCCATTGCAACGCCTTTCGGACAGCTTGAATATTGTTTTTTACCGATTCGATAAAGATGTGCATCGCTGGGAAGGGGATAGCCTTCCTTTTGACGGAAAGCAAACCAATATCGATTATGCGTTGCGCACGGTGGTGGATAGTCTCATCGATCAGAATCTTAAATCCATCGTGCTTATTTCCGATGGTCAGTTTAACCAGGGACGGAATCCCCTGGCATTTGCCGAGAAGAGTCCCGTACCCATTCATACCCTGGCAATTGGCGATAG
>JALWDQ010000905.1:0-6915 GCA_027039625.1 Calditrichia bacterium
CTTTTCCAGACTATCGGAAACCACACCGGAGTTATGGAATCCCAGATAGATAATGGGATCTTTAATTTGAATCATCCGGGTTTTAATTCGCAGGCTGGCCGCCAGCTTGCGCAACGCTCGTTCCAGGGCATCATCCTGCTGAGCGGCAAGGGGTCTCCACAGCAGTAAACTGAAGGAAATAATCACCAGCAAAAAAGACATCCGTTTCATTCCGGCACCTCGCTCCTTTTAAATTTTCGGAAAAATAGAGAAGTTAAAAGGATTGGCGGTATTTCACATCATAAATCCCAGTGTTTTGTTTTGAAAAATTTCCTTTCCCTGAACAACCGTCACGTCCTCCACACCCGTAACAATTTACCACTTTTTTCCTTAAAGAAAAAGGGCTGCCCGAAATTTCGAACAGCCCTTGTGTTTACCAATTGGGAGGAGCTTAATATCCCAGACTCATAACCCGGAATCCCGCTCGAATCACATAGAAAGAGCCCGTTTCGTCGCCATACACCCAGCCCTGCGCGTCATTCAGATTCCAGTAATCCAGATCCAGAGTAATGGCAAATTTATCACTCAGGGAATATTCCCCGCCAACATTTCCCCGCATCCATTTATAGGAGAGATCGGAGTAATTATGAATCATACTATAATCATAATAGCCAGCCTCAATGGTGCTTAACACATCCTCCGATACGGACGGCATTTTAATTGGATCAAAAGAAGCTTCGCTCATACTGTAATCCAGCCCCGCATGCAGTTGCATTCGGGCTGCCAGGTGATAGCGCATATTCAGGGTTAACAGATGGGATTTGCTGGAGTAATTCGTTTCGCTGTACAGAGAACCAAAATGTTTGATGGTGCTACCTGCACCAAATAAATGGCCTGCTCAGCCATCCATCATTGCTACTGCCGCAATTCCATTCTGCGTTCGATAGAGGTAGGAATAACTGCCGAAGAAATCGAATTTGTCACCCAACATAAAATTAAATCCGAACTTCGGTTGATAGCTGGTTTGCTTGAAGGACAATTCTGGCTCATCGGCATTGGTACCCATATTCATGTTCAGGCCAGCCGTTAACTGAAGTGCTTCCGTGGGATGGAAAGAAAGATCCAGCTTTAGCCCAATAGCATTGGTGGGCAGCATGGTAATATCTCCATAGCGCAGCGCATCCCTCTGGAAGTAGTACACAAAGCTGTTATCCGGCAGAGGCGAGAGATTGGCTTCCCGTCCGCTGCGTTCGAACATGTGCTTGTAGGGAGCAAAGGGATTGTCTATCATGTCGTAATACAGTTTCAGATTTCCCGTAAATTTCATTCCGGGACGATACCGCAGACTGCCCTGCACGCGAATCTTGCTGGTTTTGTCCATCGCTCCTTTGTAGGGATAATCATCCCGTTCGCGAGAGTTGTAGCCCGCCAGTAAACTCAAACGATATTTGGTGTTTGGCTGGAAAATATATTCCAGCGAGCCCAATAATTCGGTACGGGTAAGGTTCGAGTAGCGCGTCCAGGCCATCACCTGCCCACCACCGGGACGCCCTTCCCGCCATGGCGGAATATTAATGAACACTGAATCATTTTCAAACCGATTATACCCGGCTCTGGCAACCAGGCGATTTCCTTTTGCTACCAGAAAATCCAATCGCGCACTCGCCTGATTCCCCGTCATGTTCAGATCTTGTTCAGCATTTTTGGTGGTGGAATTGGCATACATAGCCAGCAGGCGTGCCCGACCGAAATTTCCTTTCACCTTTACTTTGTGAACCAATTTGTTCAATTTTTCCGGAACCACGATGGGCACCGACTCACCGGTAAAAATTTCCCGGGAACCAAATTCCACAAAGTAATTTTTTACCTGGCCGGTGTTCGGATCCGTCCATTTGGTTCCGCGTACCGGATGAGCTGCCGAATCGTACAGCGCTTCAATCGGCCCCACATTGGATTGATACTGGCGATAATTTGCCTGATACGTCAGCAGGAAATTGGCCACCTTCGCCTCAATCCCGGCACTCACCGAATGCGTTTGCCGGTCCAAATCCACCACATGGGATTCCACATGGCAGGACCAGCAGTGCATGGTCTGGAAATGCTGTTCCGTACCCTTCTCCAGGATGGAACGGTGATTGACAAACAGCTTGACATTTTTCATTCCGGGAATGTAGAAATCGACATCGGTGGTAATCTGTTGCCGCTGAAAGCCGTAATCTTGATCCGGGAAATTGTCGTTGTGGGTAATCATTTTACCGCCGGGAGCTGAACCCTCGCGATCCTTGGCTTCGCGAACCACCAGATTATTCATCAAATCCCGTTGCCACTGGCGGTAAAAGGAGCTGTAACTCACCTTCGCACGGAATAAATTCAGAGAAGTTCCTTCCAAAGTGAAGTTCATTCGTTTGGGATCGTAAAACCATCCCTGAACCCCCCAGTTTCCCGTGGCGGTACGACGCAAATAATTGAACTGAAATTCCCACATCCCATCCGGCATCACACCTTCCACACCGCGGTCGAATTCCGCAACTTTATAATAGTAATCATTGAATCCGGTATAATGTGTTCCCAACCATAACGACCAGATGGTGGAATTCTGCGCACCAGCGCTTCCCACCAAAAGGCCCAGTAACAATATGGCCAGGAAGAAGAGCCATTTACTGGTATATTTTTTCTTCATCTTTAGAGCCCCCTCTGTTTTTATCGAGTTAACGATTTACCCTGACTGGAAATTGTTTGAGATGGTAAATCCGAACCGTGCACCTTGGTGTGGCACTGGGTGCACTTGGTTAACATGGATGCTTTCATCCCATCCAGTGTCGAAGTTCCTCCTCGCGTGGGATTCAAAGGAGCGGTAAAATCTCCCACATACCCGGCGATGGAGGTATGGAAGTGCATGGGATGGCAGCTCATACAGAGTGCGGGCTCATTTTCTACCAGTAAATTATCTGCAACAGTACCATGGGGATCGTGGCAAATCTGGCAATCTTCATTCACCGGCTGATGTTCGTACACAAAAGGCCCTTCTTTGTCCGCATGGCAACTTAAACACAACTGCCGGCTGTTGTCGTCGAACGCATGTTTGGCACTACCACCATGGACTTCGTGACAACTCTGGCATTCCAGCAGCCCTTCCTTTACAGGATGATGCGAGGTCAGATTAAATTTGTTGGCCACATCCTGATGGCAACTCATACAAAGCATGCTACCCTGCTTCTTCAACAAATGCGTTTTCCGGGAGTGAACCACATGGCAATCCGAGCAGCCATTTCCCACATCATAATGGGCGGTGGTAAATGTAGCATCGAAGCGGTCGCCCGTGTGGCATGTTAAGCAGGGATTTTCTCCGGCAGCGGAAAAATCTCGAGCCGGGTTGTAGATAAACGCGGGGTCTCCTTCCTCCGCATGTTTGGAACCGGGTCCGTGGCAGGATTCGCACACAAAGCCTTTTTCGCTGGCAGCAAGCATGTGAACGTTGTTGGCAAACGTGGTCATCACATCTTCGTGGCAGGTCAAGCAGGTCTCGTCACCCACCTTCTGCGCAGCAGAATTCGTACTGGCCAACAAAAACAAAGGCAATAGGAAGGTTAATAGAACAGTGAAAACTGTTCTCCCGGGACTCCTGGCTAAACACTTTGCACAAATTTCCAGCATAACGCTCCTCCAGTTCATTGGTTAAACTTGGACATTATTAAAAAATTCTTATATGATATTTCTATCATATAAGCCTAATAGATTTTAATAATCTACCCGTATTTTGTCAAGTAGAAAATTCATTTTTGAGAAAATTAGTTCAAGCACACACAATAGCAAATTATTACCCAATACGGAAATATTATTGCGATATTCTTTTTTTATTCATTATAATATTAAGCATGGCAATATTATTGAAAATGAATATCAATAATATTTTCACATTATTCACTTTATCTATACGCAAGGGGCATTTACACTATTGATTATTTAATAAAATTTTAATATTATTTGTAGTCGAATTTTACAGGAGGAAAAATATATGGCCTACCAGAGTTTAGCCGAAATGTTTATGGATGTGTGCAATAAGTATCCCGAGAAAACGGGGATGATGTACAAATCGGAGGGGGAATTTCATTCCATCACATTTTCAGAAATTCAGGACACCACGTTTAAGTTAGCAGCGGGACTCCATTCCTTAGGGGTCCGTAAGGGGGATCGGGTTCTTATTCTTTCCGAAAATCGTAAAGAATGGGCATTTACGGATTATGCCAATCAATTGCTGGGTGCAATTACTGTTCCTATTTACGCTACTCTTCTGCCTCGACATATCGAATACATCATCAACAACTGCGAAGGAAAAGTAATTGTGCTTTCGGGGCACCATCAGCTGGAAAAGATCCAGGAAATTCGCGATAAGCTACCTCATCTTCAACATATTATTCTGATGGATGGGGAAGCACCCGAAGATGTAATCTCCTGGGAGGCAATTTTAGAAAAGGGAAAGGAAAATCTCCAAAAAAATCCGAATTTAATTGAAACCACTTCTCGGGAAGTACAACGAGACGATCTGGCCAGCATCATCTACACCTCCGGAACCACCGGCGTTCCCAAAGGTGTTATGTTAACGCAGGGAAATTTCCTCTCTAACGTGGAAGGTGCTATCCAGGTTATTCCTGTAAATAACCAGGACACGTTCCTTTCCTTCCTGCCCCTTTCCCATGTATTCGAGCGTATGGCCGGGCATTTTCTACCCTTTCATGTGGGAGCCACCATTGCTTACGCCGAAAGCATCGAAACCGTGGCGGAGAATCTTCAGGAAGTACATCCAACCATTATGACCAGCGTTCCTCGCTTCTTTGAGAAAGTATATGCCCGGGTGATGGAATCGCTGGAAGAAGGGAGTCCGCTAAAAAAGAAAATTTTTCTGTGGGCAATTGAAGTGGGAAAACAAGCACTGGTTTACAAACAAAAGAATTTGCCTCTTAAAGGAATGCTAAAACGGAAACACAACCTGGCCAATAAACTGGTGTATTCCAAATTGCGCGAGCGGGTAGGTGGTAGAATACGCATGTTTATTTCCGGCGGTGCGCCGCTTTCCAGGGAAATTAATGAATTTTTCAATGCCGCTGGCCTCACCCTCCTGGAGGGTTACGGACTCACAGAAACATCCCCGGTAATTTCCGTGAATCGGCTGGATAAATTTAAAATCGGATCGGTGGGTTTACCTCTGCCTAACGTTGAAGTAAAAATTGCTGAGGATGGGGAAATTCTAACCCGGGGTCCTCACGTAATGAAGGGCTATTATAAAAACGAAGAAGAAACGCGTGAAACCATTGAACCGGACGGCTGGCTACATACGGGAGATATTGGATATCTGGATAAAGAGGGTTTTCTGTTTATTACCGATCGCAAGAAAAATATAATTGTGACCTCGGGTGGGAAGAATGTTGCTCCCCAGGCTATCGAGAATTTACTGATTACTTCCCGCTACATCGAACAATCCGTGGTTATTGGCGATAAACGGAAATATTGTTCCGCCCTTATTGTGCCCAATATAGATAATTTAAAAGCGTTCGCCAAAGAGAAGGGTATTTCTTACGTCAACGAAGATGAATTGCTCCAGAAAGAAGAAATTCAAGTACTGATCCGCCAGGAAATTGATAACGTCTCCACAGACCTGGCCAGCTACGAAACCATCAAGAAATTCCGACTGATAAAAACTCCGTTTAGTATCGAAGCCGGAGACCTAACTCCCACGTTAAAAGTTAAACGAAACGTTGTGGAGCAAAAGTACAAAGATTTGATTGACGAGATGTACGCCGAAGACGAGCGATAGGATGATGATTCGATGGGTGAAGTAAAGGTTTATCCTCCGGTTAAACTGTTTGTGGCAATCACCTATTCTCCCCGAGCTCCGCTGGAGGAAATTCTCCGGCACCTGGAACAACTTTTCTCTCCCATCGACTCACAATCACCGGCGTTTGCATTTGAGTTTACCCGATATTACGAACCGGAAATGGGAAGCGGATTGCAGAAGCAATTCGTTTCCTTCCGAGATTTGATTCCGGCCGAAACGTTACCGGACATCAAGCTGGCAACCAACGAACTAGAAAAGAAGTTTGCCCGTTCCGGGAAGCGGCAGGTGAATCTGGATCCGGGCTATATTTGTGCGGCAAAAATGGTGCTGGCAACCACCAAGGATTACGATCACCGC
This sequence comes from Calditrichia bacterium, assembly GCA_027039625.1. Classification (GTDB taxonomy): domain Bacteria; phylum Calditrichota; class Calditrichia; order RBG-13-44-9; family RBG-13-44-9; genus JALXCH01. The sequence goes on from JALWDQ010000905.1 coordinate 6,170, forward strand.
CTTTACCTGGGACGGGGGATTTTTGGCGATGTGCATTATCGGTTTCGCAAAGGGCATTTTATGGTTAACGAATGGACTTACCCGGATTACCAACAACCGGAAATCATCCATTATTTTGAAGAATTGCGTCGGAAGTATCTGGAACAATTGCGTCAGTGGCATACCCCATTGGGGGAAGAAAATTGATTTCTGAAAGATCGCAGCTTTGAACAAGAAACTGTTTCATTTTTATGTAAACGCCCAGTGGAAATAAACTGCCATATTTAAACTTTTTTTTAAAATGGTTTCCGGTTGGGGAGCAAGTTTCGTCTAATGCTCAAGGGCTGTTTTTTTATCTTTTCAAGATATTCCATCAAAGCCCCAGAAAGGTTCGCGCATGCACTCATCCCCCAGGGCTCCGTTGAGACAAAGCCCTGCGGGCAGCATCCTGTTGAATAGGTAGCCCAGGGACAGCTCCGGACTATCATTGTACGAGCGCTTTACGCTTTTGCTGATTTACCATCCATGAATCATTTAACACATGGCAAAAAAAATCTTTGCTCCGTTTAGAATAAAACGGGTGGTTTTAGCATTCTTTACCTCGCCCCAGATGGGGTGAGAAATCTCCTGTAATCGTGCGAAGGAATGCTTCTATAATTAGAAATAGTACAATTTTTTAATTAAACATAAAACTCTTTGTGAACTTCGCACATTCATTGCATCCTCTGCGGTTTAAAGAATTAACTGCAATGTGCGCAAAGAGGACG
>JALWDQ010000906.1:0-6889 GCA_027039625.1 Calditrichia bacterium
CCCAGGCTACTGTTAAATATCTCTCCCATCAGATTTTTCCCGGGGGCATGGAAATCCGTTTACGGATTCCCGAAGGGGAGATTCAACTGGAAACTTCTCTGGTGGGCAAGTTTAATATTTATAATGTGATGGCGGCAGTTACAACCGCTGTGGCGTTGGGAATTCAATCCTCTTTTATTGGAAAGGGGATTCGGCAGTTGCAGCGTGTTCCCGGGCGCTGCGAGGTGTTCAATCTGCCCGGTGGTGCCACCGCTTATGTGGATTACGCTCACACTCCGGACGCGCTGGTGAATATCCTGAAAGCGGTTTGGGAGACCCAGCCACGCAATTTGATTGTGGTGTTTGGCGCCGGAGGCGATCGCGATCCCGGGAAACGCCCGATGATGGGAAAAGCCGCCGAAGATTTTGCCGATGTCATCATCCTGACCAATGACAATCCCCGCAGCGAAGACCCCGGGAAAATCATCGAGGATATTCTCGAAGGGATTTATGAGCGGGAAAAAGTGACGGTGATTCCCGACCGAAGAGAAGCCATCTGGAAAGCGCTGCAAATGGCCGGGAAGCACGATGCGGTAGTCATTGCCGGAAAAGGCCACGAAACATATCAAATTATAGGTAACCGCTCGTTTCCGTTTGATGACCGGCAGGTAGTTAAAGAATTTATTCAATCGAAACAGCGGAGAGATTCAGCCGAAAAGACGTAAAGGGAATAAGCACACGCTTTTTCCCCAAACTGATCTATGAAAGGTTTTATTGTTTAACATGGTACCCATAAATATACACAGATTTCTGGCGGAAGAGAGGAATGCGGGAGTGCTCCGGGGAGCATCCGGAGTGAAGCCTATTCCCGGTGTTTCCATCGATTCCCGTACCCTGCAACCGGGGGAGATGTTTGTTGCCATCCCCGGCGAGCGTTTCGACGGCCACCGGTTTATTCCCCGGGCATTGGAGAAAGGGGCTTCGCTGATCGTGGCTCAAGCAGACAGGACTCCCCAATTACCGCAGGATATTCCCCTGCTTCTGGTGGAAGATACCATCCGCTTTTTAGGGCAACTGGCGGGCTGGTACCGACGCCAGTTTGCCATTCCGGTGCTGGCGCTCACCGGCTCTGCCGGGAAAACCACCACCAAGGAAATGATTTCTGCTATTCTGAGCACCAGCTATCGGGTGATGAGCACCCTTGGTAACCTGAATAATTTTATCGGGGTGCCGTTAACGCTTTTCCGGCTGGAGGAAGACACCGAAATTGCTGTGGTGGAAATGGGTACCAATCATCCCGGCGAAATTGCTACCCTTACCTCCATCGTTCAACCCACCCATGCGCTGATTACCAACATTGGCAGCGGGCACATCGGGTTCTTTGGTTCCCGCGAAGCCATTTACCAGGAGAAAACAGCCTTATTCCGGGGACTGGCGGCGGGGAGCACCATCTTTCTCAATATGGAGGATGCCTTCCTGCGCCGGTACCAGCGCCCCGATGTGCGCATCGTTCGGGTGGGTACAGGGCCGGAGGCGGACATTCGGGGGGAATTGCTGGGATTGGATGAGCAGGGCAGGGTGGAAATGCGAGTTCAGGGTGGTTCACCGATGCGGCTTTCCCTCCCGGGGAAGCACCAGTTTTACAACGCCTTATTAGCCGCTGCTGTGGGAATCGAGCGAGGGGTACCTCCGGAAGATATTCGCCATGCGCTGGAGAATATGAAACCGGTGCACTTGCGAATGGACGTATTTCGCACCGAACGGGGAATCACCATTATTAACGATGCCTACAATGCTAATCCGGAGTCCATGCGTGCTGCCATCGACTACCTGTGCGAATTGCCGTTGCAGGATGGCGCCCGGCGCTTTGCCGTACTGGGAGATATGCTGGAATTGGGAGACCAGGCAATACCAGCCCACCGGGAACTGGGAGAGTACCTGCGTTCCCGACCGGTTCAGGTGCTGGGTTACGGAGAAGTGACCCGGGAAATGCTCCCCATTCTGGGGAAAGAGCGCATGCAGTGGTTCCGGGAGCATCGGGAACTGGCCCGGGTACTGAAAAAGCAATTACAAGAGGGAGATGCAGTACTGATTAAGGGGTCGCGGGGGATGACCATGGAAAAAGTTCTGGAATATCTGGACGAGAGGAGATAGCCATGTTAGCCGACTTCCTGTATCAGTTCAAGGACATCTTCTTCGGATTTAATCTGTTCCGCTACATCACCGTGCGGGCCGCACTGGCCGCCATTACCGCCCTCTTTTTTAGCTGGTTTGTGGGGCCGCGCATCATTGCCCAATTGCGAAAGCACCAGATTGGCGAAGAAATCCGTCCCGACGGGCCACAAACCCATCTGCAAAAAGCAGGGACGCCAACCATGGGGGGAATTATTATTCTAACGGGAGTGGCCATCGGAGCACTCCTCTGGGCACGGCTAAATAATTTCTACATCCAGCTCATCTTCATCTCTACCTTCTGGATGGGCGCGGTGGGATTTCTGGATGATTACCTGAAATCCGTAAAGAAAATAAAGAAGGGGCTTATTGCCCGTTACAAACTGATGGGGCAAATTCTGCTGGGCTTGTTCATCGGAAGCATGATTTACTTCAACCACCAGTTTGTGGTGCAGGGGATTAATTCCAACACCAGTTTGCCCTTCTTCAAAAATCTGGAAATCGATTTCGGCTGGTTTTATGTGCCCATGGTCATTCTGGTGATTACCGGTACCTCCAATGCCGTCAATTTAACGGATGGGCTGGACGGGCTGGCAACGGGGTTAATTGCCATTGCCATGCTGGCGTTTGCGGGCATGAGTTATGTAACCGGACATGTGAAGTTTAGCGATTATCTCAACATCATCTACCTCTCCGGTTCCGGGGAGCTGACGGTGTACTGTATGGCGGTAGTGGGCGCTGCCATGGGATTCCTCTGGTTTAATGCCTATCCCGCCGAGGTATTTATGGGGGACACGGGAGCCCTGGCGCTGGGAAGCACTCTGGGAACACTGGCGGTGCTCATTAAAAAGGAAATTTTGCTGATGCTTATCGGCGGGGTGTTTGTGGCCGAAGCCGTCTCCGTGATTCTGCAGACCAGTTATTTCAAATATACGCGGAAGAAGTACGGAGAGGGACGGCGGTTGTTTCGTATGGCACCGTTGCATCATCATTTCGAACTAAAAGGCTGGCACGAAGCCAAAGTGGTCACGCGCTTCTGGATTATTGGGATTCTGCTGGCTCTGTTAAGCCTGACGACGTTCAAAATTCGGTAATGGTTTGGTGGGGTACCGGAAGGGTAAAGAAAAATCCGGGTAAAACGAAAATTTCAGGAAAATGAGAAGGTTATGTTTCACATAACGCCACATAAGGAAGAAAATCGCAAGCAGCTTGTGGGTGCCCGGGTAGCGGTGCTGGGTGCAGCCCGGAGCGGGGTGGCACTGGCGCGTCTTCTGTCAAAGCACGGAGCCCGGGTGTTGTTGAGCGATATACGACCCTTGCAGGAACTACCTCTTTCTCCACAGGAGCTCCAGAGCAAAGGAATCCAGCTGGAGGCTGGTGGTCATACCGCCGCCGTACTGGAAAGCGACCTGATTTGCATCAGTCCCGGCATCCCGCTAAATGTTCCCATTTTACAGCAGGCGCAGCAGCAGGGTATTCCTATTGCCGGAGAAATTGAAGTGGCGTACTGGTTCCACCGTGGCCCGCTCATTGCCATCACCGGTTCCAACGGGAAAACCACTACGGTAACGCTCACGGGCCGCATCTTGCAGCGCCGTTTTCCGGATGCACTGGTGGCGGGAAATATTGGTGACCCCTTCGCCGGTGCCGTGGAGCATTCCCGGCGCGATGGCATCACCGTGCTGGAAGTAAGCAGCTTTCAACTGGAAACCATTCACCTGTTCCGGCCCGATGTGGCGGTCATCATGAATCTGGTGGCCAACCATCTGGATCGGTACCCGGATTTTCAATCCTATGCTGCAGCTAAATTGAATATTCTCAGAAACATGCGGGAAGAGGATTGGCTCATTTTCAACCGGGATGATGCTTATTTGCGGGAGGCGCTTCAGGAGGTTACACACCGGGTGCTGCAATTTAGTCTGGAACCGCACAACCAGCCCGGTGCTTACTGGCAGGATGAGCGGGTGATTATTCAAACTCCGGAGATGGAGGCAGCGATTCCTCTTCGGGAATATCGTTTGCGGGGCCCCCACAACCGCTACAACATGATGGTGGCTACCTTGCTGGGAACCATGTACCGCGTGCCCGAGAGCGCTATTCAGGAGGAAATTGCCCATTTTCCGGGGATCGAGCATCGGCTGGAAGAGGTTCGCGAGCTGAACGGGGTGCTTTATGTCAACGATTCCAAAGCCACCACGGTGGATTCCCTGATGTTCGCTTTGCGCAGCTTCCGGCAGCCCATTGTGTTAATTGCCGGAGGTAAGGATAAGGGCGGCGATTTCCGCCGGGTGAACGAGTTGTTGCGCCAGCAGGTGCGGGCTGTGGTGTTACTGGGGCAGGCAGCAAATCGCATGGCCGAAGCCTGGCAGGGCATTGTCCCGCTTCACCGGGCACACTCCCTGCAGCAGGCGGTGGAGCAGGCCTCCCGATTAGCCCATCCCGGAGATGTGGTGTTGCTTTCGCCAGCGTGCTCCAGCTTCGACATGTTTCGGGATTACGAAGATCGCGGACGTCAGTTTAAGGAAATCGTCCGTCGCCTGCCCAATGGCGAAAAAGAAAAAGAGTAATTTCCTGTTTTACAGGAATACATTTTAGGAAAAACCGGATACCGGAAGGAAGCAATGGAAAAAGAAAAACTGGATCGCTGGATATTCTTTACCGTACTGGGACTGATGGCCTTTGGCATTATTATGGTGTACAGTGCCAGTGCGGTGTACGCCGAAAAAATGAAACACAACCATTTTTACTACCTGGAACGCCAGATGCTCTGGGTGTTTCTGGGCATAGTGGCAATGATGGTGAGTTACAAATTCCCTTACCGGAAACTGCGGGACTGGTCACCCTACGTTTTGTGGGTCAGCATTGCCCTGCTGGTATTTGTCCTGATGCGTCACCATGGGCGCTGGATTCCGCTGGGGTTTGTGCATATTCAGGTGAGCGACCTGGCACGATTGGCACTCATTTACTTCTTTGCCCATTCCTTAAGCCGTCGCGAAGCGGAGAATCTGGAGGAGCTGAAAAGCTTTCAGTTCGGCTTCCTTCCGCACATCATTTACCTGCTCATCCTGGGTGGACTAATTGTCGCCCAGCCGGATTTCAGCAGTGCCGCCATGCTGGTACTCATCGGGTTGAGCATGCTGTTTCTTTCACCCATTCCGGTGCGTTTCTTCCTGTTGAGCGGTGCGTTTTTCATTCCCATTGTCATTGCCATTGTAAGGTTTTCCAGTTACAAGCTGGATCGCTGGACGGCATTTCTGCATCCCGAGCAGGATGTGCTGGGGAAGGGCTACCAGATTCTGCAATCGCTCATTAGTCTGGGCAGCGGCGGAATTACCGGTGTGGGTTTTGCCCACAGCACCCAGAAGTTGTTCTTTCTGCCCGAGGCACACACCGATTTCATTTTTTCCATTATTGGGGAAGAATGGGGCTTGCTGGGCACGCTGTTTATTTTAAGTATGTTCCTCATTTTGTTGTGGCGGGGAATTTACCTTACACACCATGCCCGTGACCGTTTTACCTCCTATCTGGCATTTGGCCTAACCGCCAATCTGGTGTTTTACGGGTTGATTAATATGATGGTAGCGGTGAAGCTGGCACCGCCTACGGGGTTGCCGTTGCCGTTTGTGAGTTACGGCGGCTCCTCCTTGCTGATTTCCAGTATTTCTGCGGGATTGTTGTTAAATATTTCCCGGGAAGTGAATTCCCCGGTTCGGCGCAGCCATTCCCGGTTTGCTTATCGGGCGCAGCAAAATTGGCAGCAACGTAAAATGAAATACGTCTTATGAAGCCGGTGCAGGGAAAAGTGTTATTTGCCGGTGGGGGAACCGGAGGCCACATTTATCCCGCACTGGCTACCATCGAAGCGTTGAAAAAAGAAGGAGAGTTCGAGATTTTGTACGTGGGTGGATACGCAGGGCTGGAAAATGAAATCGTGCCGCCGTTGGGCATCCCTTTCCGCCGCATCTGGATTTCGGGCTTCTTGCGGCAGTGGACGCTCCGCAACCTGCTGTTTCCGGCAAAGCTCCTGGTCAGTTTGTGGCAGAGTTACCGGATTCTCAGGGAATTTCAACCGGATGTGGTGGTGGGCACGGGCGGATATGTGAGCGGGCCGGTGGTGTATCTGGCTGCCCGGCAGGGGATTCCCACCCTGATTCAGGAGCAAGACAGTTACCCGGGAGTCACCACCCGTTTGCTCTCCCGCTATGCGGATGTGCTCTGTACCCCGTACCCGGAAGTTGCCGAACATTTGCCCCGTCTAAAGGGACGTTTGCAGATTACCGGAAATCCTGTCCGCAGCAGCCTGCGATTGATTCCCCGGGAGGAAGCGATACAGCGGTGGGGGTTAAATCCGGAGAAACCGGTGGTTCTGGTGTTTGGCGGCAGCCAGGGAGCACGGGCCCTCAACCAGGCAGTGGCGCAGTTGGTGCCGGAAATGGCGGAAACCTTTCAGGCGCAGTTCTTGTGGCAAACGGGGAAAAAGCTGTTTGCCGAAGTGCAACAGCATCCGGCTTCCCGGCATCCCGCAGTACGGCTTTTACCGTACATAGAGGATATGGGTGCAGCCTATTCCGCCGCCGATGTCATCATCAGCCGGGCGGGCGCCATTACCCTGGCCGAATTGAGTCAGGTACAAAAAGCCTGTATTCTGGTGCCGTATCCCTACGCGGCAGCTAACCATCAGCAGCATAATGCCGAAGCCGTCCAGCGCAAAGGGGCTGCCATTGTGGTGTTAGAAGGG
>JALWDQ010000907.1:0-2237 GCA_027039625.1 Calditrichia bacterium
ACCCACATGAATGAGTTGCAGGTACAATTGGAACCAGCGGTTTACCCTTTGCGCCTGGTAAATTTTCTCCCGCCACCGGGAATGTTTAAAGGTAAACAGAAGTTCCCCCACCCATCGCTGCACCCGAGGCATATCGCTTGCGGTAAGGGATTGCAGGGAAGGGATGAGCTTTTCCAGGAACGTTTCAGCGGATTCCAGGGTAAGATGCTGGAACAAAGCTTCCCGGATCTCGCGCTGGATAAAAAATTCGCTCCAGTGGTCTAAGATGGAACGATCCCGGTGCGCCCGGGGTTTTTCTGGTGCCAGTCCCCGATGGACAACCCGGAAGAAGGTTTCGGCAAAGCGGGGAATATCCAGTTGCCCGGTTTTCATGTAATTCTCCCAGAGCTGCAAAAGTCGGGTATTAGCCTGCTTTGCCCGCACAGTTTTGGGGGTGGTCTGGGTTTTCACACGCAATTCCTTTGATGTTTGATATTTTGTTCTGGTTCAAACCTTTTGCGGAGGGAAATTTAAGGGCAAATGTGAATGGATGCAAAGGTAAGATTGGTGGGGATTTGTTTAAACACGCTTTTTTAAAAACTGTGAGCAAACTGGATTGAGTACTGGCGAAAGGATACTGCGCACGGGTAGAATAATTAGTATAAACTTGATGAAATGAAAAACCGCGAAGTTCGCAGAGGAGACGCAAGGTTCGCAAAGAAATTCAGATTAGAAAATACTCCCGTTGCGCTTCCCATCCGATAGGATTCCTCTCAAATAGTGAGCCCTTTGTGACGGGAAAGGAATTTATTCTAACTTGGCGTATCCTTTTTCGCAGAATCCCGGGGAGTGACCTTTTGCGGTGAATAGTTCCTTTACCTTTTGCGCACTATTCTCAGTAAGGTGGTGGCAGAAACAACCCCAAAATTTAAGCTGCTCTCTTCTCTCGGAATCCTTAAACAGAGAACCTATCCGGGAACAAAATTATTTTTACCGGGGTATTGACAAACGAAAAAAAGAGTGTTATATTTGCTGCGCTTTAATGATCGCGGGGTGGAGCAGTTTGGTAGCTCGTCGGGCTCATAACCCGAAGGTCGCAGGTTCAAATCCTGCCCCCGCTACTAAATGAGTCCCGATTCCTCGGGACGCTTTTTTATAGAAGTGAGATGGCGGCGTAGCTCAGTTGGTCAGAGCATCGGAATCATAATCCGAGTGTCCGGGGTTCGAGTCCCTGCGCCGCTACTCTCATTTTTTAATCTCTCCGAAAATTACCATGCAAACCACCCTGAAAAATCGTTTCCTGCAATTTGTTCTGGATAAAGAGCTGATTCTACCCCATTCCCGAATTCTGGTAGCAGTAAGCGGTGGGGTGGATTCCATGACGCTTTTGCATCTGTTGCATACCTGGCAGAGGCGTTTACAGGTGGAATTGGGGGTGGTGCATCTTCATCATCATATTCGCGGAGCCGCTGCGGATGCCGATGCGGCTCTGGTACGCAATTGGTGCACGGAAAACGAGATTCCTTTCTTTTTGCTGGAAGAAGATGTCCCGGCTGTTGCCCGGGAAAAGAAGCTTTCGCTGGAGGAAGCGGGCTTTCTGGTGCGGAAGCAGCGCTTTCGGGAATTGGCAGCGCGGGAGGGATTTACCGCTATTGCCACCGGGCACCATGCAGACGACCAGGCCGAAACGGTGCTGGAGAGATTACTTCTGGGTACCGGGCTGCGTGGGCTGGCGGGAATTCGCCTGCACCAGGGGCTCTGGATTCGCCCTTTACTTTTTGCGCGTCGGCAGGAAATTGAGGCATACGCCCGGTATTACCGTGTCCCCTTTCGCGAGGATGTGAGCAATCGGGAAGAAAAATTTCTGCGCAATAAAATCCGTCACCAGTTGCTTCCCTATTTGCAACGGGAGTTTAATCCTGCCGTCGTGGAACATCTGGTCGGTCTCTCCCACATCTTCCAGGAGTGGGAGGTTTATCTCCGGGAGGAAGTGGAAAAAACCTGGAATCGGGTTGTACGCCAGCCAGCAGAGAATGAAATAACACTTGTGATATCTGCATATTTACGGTATTTTAGCTGGATAAAAATTGCGGTGCTGGAGCGTATTTTTCAGCAAAAATTTGGCTGGGAAAAGAGAATCCAGCGAAAGGAATGGGAGAGCTTCGAACGATGGCTAAAACGGAGTGGAGATGGTACATCGTTCCGGTGGGGAAATCGAGTTGTGTGCTTCCGTCGGGCAGACCAGGTCTGGTTTTACC
>JALWDQ010000908.1:0-6871 GCA_027039625.1 Calditrichia bacterium
AAACTACGCAGAATCCCCAGTACCTGGCGGATGCCCTGTTGCGCCAGGCCGATGCTCTATTTGCCCAGAAGGATTATCCGGGAGCGATTCAAAACTACCGGAAATATCTGCAACGTTTTCCCAGAGGCGGCGAGCGGGAGTGGGCGATTTTCCAGATGGGGATGTGTTATTTCAAACAGGAAAAATATCCTGAAGCCCGGAAGGAATTTACCCGCTTGCTGAACGATGACCGCACCGGGGAGTACGATGCCAACGCCATGTACCTGATTGCCCGGAGCTATTTTAAGCAAAACGATTTCGACCACGCCATTCAGCAGTACAAAGCATTCATTAAAAAATTCCCGGACAGTGAACTGGTGCCCCGGGTGTATTACGAATTGGGCGATGCCTTTTACAACAAACGGGACTTCCGCGCTGCCATGATCTGGTACGAGGAGGTGCTGCGGAAATTCCCCGACAGTGCGCTGGTGGGCGATGCCATCAGCGGGTTGCAATGGGCGGCCATGCAGATGGGCGAGGTGGAAAAAGCGTTTCGCATTGCGGATGATTACATCCGCCAGCATCCGGATAGTAAATTGAGTCAGGAGCTGCTGCTCCGGCGCGGGGATTTTTATTTCGGGCAGGGAAAATTTCGGGATGCGATTGCGGCTTATCAGCGTTTCCTGAAGCAGTATCCCGGTTCTTTGATGGCGCCCAAAGCCCGTTACTGGATTGGGTTAAGCTATGTGAATTTAAAGGAATGGGACAAAGCGGTGGCTGCCTTCCGCCAGGTGCTGCGCCAGTACCCCGAAAGCGATGTGGTTCCCGATGCCCTCTTTCAACTGGGAATTCTGTTGCGGGAAAAGGGGGAAGCGCAGGCCGCACTGCAACAGTTTCAGCGCATTCTGAACGGGAAATTTGTGCGGAATCAGGACCCCGCTTTTATTAGCGAAGTGTATTTGCAGATAGGAATTACTTACAACAAATCTGCTCAACCCGATAAATCGCCGGAAGCATTTCGCAAAGCCATCTCGGTGGCGTCCACCTCTTTTAGTGCCTACCGGGCGCGCATCGAGCTGGCGCGGGTGGAGATTTTGCGCGGCAAGGGGGAGGATGCCCGACAGTTGCTGGAAAAGGTCATCCGCGATCGCAATGATGAGCTTGCCGCCGAAGCCCAGAAGGTGCTGGGCGATCTCTACTTCCAGCAGGGGAATTATCAGGAAGCGGTGACCAATTATCTGCGGGTGAAATATGTGTATTCTGCCTATCCCGGCTGGGTGGCGCGTGCCCTCTACCAGGCCGGGCTGGCTTACGAGAAAATGGGGCAGAAAGACCAGGCTCGAAAGATTTACCAGGAAGTGGTGGATAAATTTGCTGCGGAAAAAATCAGCGAAAAAGCAAAGGAGCGCCTGAAAACATTATGATGAAGCGGGTGCACATTCTAATTCGGGGAATGATGTTCCGCCGCGAAGCAGATTCCCGGCGACTGGCTGTTTTGGTGCCTTTTCTCGTTCTGCTGGTATGGCTCTTCAGCCCTCCACTGCAAGCCCAACAAAGCGACACCAGCCGGGTGGAACGTAAACCGCTTCCCGAAATTCAGCTTCAGGAATACACCATCGTAGGACTGGAGCGCATCCGCCTGCCGCAAAAGGAACGGGTGCAAATCTTTCGCAATGTTGCCCTCCGCTGGGTACCCAACCGCAGCATCTGGCAGAAACAATCTCCGCAAATTGGATTCCGCTTCTCCCGGGTGAAACCTTCCCTGCTACGTCTGTACGAATTCCCCTGGCTGAATGGTTGGGCAACCTACGGTTCTTTCAATACCACCCGCGTGGGAGTGCAGTCCCAGTTCAAACTGAACCACTTCCTGCCTTATTTTGCTGCCCGTTTTGGGCGCAGCGATGGATGGCGACCCAATGCCCAATGGACCGAGAGCGGAATGCGTGCCGGTTTCCATCATCAGTTCCGGCGCGGACACCAGTTGAGCCTGGGCACCAATTACTCCTTTGCCCGCCGCGGCATTTTCCACGAAATTATTCCCCGGGAACAGGACAGCCTGAAAACCGAAACCACCTACTGGAACATGAATGCGGAGTTGCGGCAGCAATGGCACACGCGCTTTCGTACCCTGCTTCAGGGAGAATATCATACCGATGCTTACACCAATCAAGTCCAGTACGATGGAAAAGGTACCCACCTCAGCGCAGAATTCCGCTTTCTTCCGAGTAAAAATACCACGCTGTTTTCCAGGGTAGCGTTTCAGGAAGAAAAAATTACTTTCTCCGATCCTCATACTTCAGAACCCCTTTCGGAGTTAAACTCGTACTACGGTCGCATTTTGTCTGCAAGGCTGGGAATCCAGTATCAATGGAAGATGATGGTGCTGAAGGCAGCGCTGCACTATCAGAATGTGTGGGATGATCTGCGAGCGGCGGTGATGACCGGCCCGCAACGCCATATCGCCGTGCAGCCTGAAATCTTCGTTTCGACTGCTCCGCAATATTCTCTGGGGATATATGCTGCCTATCGATCGGGTTTTCGCCTGACGACCCTGAACCAGTTAACCCGCCTCTACCCCTTTGCTAATTTCGAGGACGTCCTTTCCCGGGAGGATGAGTTCCGGCTGGAGTTTGGGGCTTACTACCAGCAAAATGCACATCGCTATCTGCGCTTCCATACGGTGATGCAGCAGGGGAGTCATTTGCCCGTTACCGGTTATCTGCTGTACGACGTCCATCGGTCTCCCACCAAGAATTCATCCACACTCTCCTTACCCTATTTTTCTATGCTAAATCGTTTTACCCTGAATGAGTTCACTTTACGGGGAGAATGGGAGGTGCTTAAACACCTCCGGTTGCAGGGATGGGGGCTTTTCCGGCAAAGCAAAGTGGATGATTTTGTGAGAATTGGTCAGGAAGCATGGGGAAAGCAGGTTCCCTACCTTCCCAATATCGAACTGCGTGGGGGAGTGGAATGGGAATTCTGGAGTAAACATCTGTTGCGGCTCAATCTGCAGTATGTTGGCTCGCGCTTTGTGGATTTGAGTAACCGGGAAAAGCTCGATCCCTATGTGTTATTGAATGCGGAGGCAGAAATTCATTTTGTTCCGCATCTGCGCTTGATTCTGTCGGCACGTAATATTCTCAATCAAACCCCCTACCTGTGGCAGGATATGCCCCGGGCGGGATTCGAAATTTTCGGCGGATTGAGGGTAGTGTTCTAAGCGGAAGAGAGGCTATTTGCTGCGTGGGAGGTGTTCCTTGTGGAAAAGCGGGCTATTTTGAGAAGGAGAATGTTTTTGGGGAAAAGAGATAAGACAAAAGAAAAAAGACAAAAGGCAAAATTGGGGGACGGGTCGTGGGTTTGTGGAATTGTCTAATCTTCTCTTCGGAGTTGCTTCGGGAGTTCCCCGGAAGGGGGTGGCAGCGGGAGCCATTTCCGCAAACAAGCCGGGAGTAAGCCTGGCAGGATTGGCACCGAAGAAGAATATTGGTAAAGAATTTCATTATAGAAGGAGGTGTTCATGAGTCTGCTTGCAGTGCTGGCAAAAGGCGGCTGGTTAATGATATTTATCGGGATTTTTTCTCTCATTGCGCTGGGTGTATTTATCGAGCGAATGCTGGTGTTACGGAAGGCTAAAATCAATTTGAATGCGTTTTTGCTTAAATTGCGGCAATATCTTTCGCGGGGCGATGTGGAGAGTGCGCTGGAACTTTGCGCCAACACCCCGGGCCCCATTGCCAAAGTGCTGGAAAAAGGGCTGCGGATGCACGGGCAGAGCCGCGAGGAGATTAAGGATGCCATCGAAAGTGCCGGACGGGCAGAAATTTACCAGCTGGAACGGGGATTTGCCACGCTGGCTACCATCTCCGGGGTGGCACCGCTTACCGGTTTTTTGGGAACGGTTACCGGGATGATTCGCGCTTTCATGCGCATTCAGGAATTGGGAGGAAATGTGAACGCCACTGTGCTGGCGGGCGGCATCTGGGAAGCCCTGATTACCACCGCCGCCGGTTTGCTGGTGGGCATTTTAACGCTGCTGGCTTACAATTACCTGGTGTCCCGGGTGCAGCGCTTTGTATTCGAAATGGAAATCAGTTCCACCAATCTCCTGGAACTGCTTACCACCAACCAGCAGGAGGGGAAAGCGCGCCATGAAATTTGAAACCGAACACAACTATTTGAGTTCGTTTAGCTTCTCCTCGCTTACGGATATTGTGCTTCTGCTGCTCATTTTTTTCCTGCTTTCCTCTTCGTTCATTATTCAACCGGGAATCAAAGTGCAACTGCCCCGCACCGAAACGGCAGCGGTTCACTCGGAGAAGAGCATTTACGTCACGGTAACCAAGAACGGAACCATTTATTTAAACGATAATAAAATTTCCCTAGGCAAGCTGGGCGCCGAGCTGCGCCGGTTTTTGGTGAGCGGAGAGAAACAGGTGATTGTTCTGCGGGCAGACCGCGATGTAAAGCTGGCTCTGGCGGTGCAGGTAATGGACATCTGCAAAGCTGCCGGGGCAGAAAAATTTTTAATCGCTACCATGCCCAAAAAATGAAAATTAGGCGAAGAGGAGGCTTCGGGCGGCCTGAGGGGAGACCTCTGGCAATCGCCCGGTAGGGAAAAGGAGGATCGATGTCCGGTTGCGGGGAAAAACAGTACTAAATTGGGAGGAGTAAAGGACGAGATGGGATGATGAAGCGTTTTATTGAAGATGAACAGGTCGTGTCTGTACTGGGGACGGTGGCGGTTCACCTGCTGCTCCTGCTTCTCTTCTGGCTGATTCATGTGCGCTTTCAGCCGATGGTGGAGGAGTTTACCGAGGTGACCATTTCCGGTGGGTGGGAAGCCCCCGCCAGGATCACCGAACCGGCACCACAGCCGGAAACTGCCGAGACCGAAACCGTTCCGCAGCAGCAATCCCATCTGCCGGAAAAGCTGGAACTTCCGGAGCGGCGGGAACTGGATTTGAATGAAGAGGAGATTGTGGAGAAGGTGCAGCCGGAAAGCGAAAAGTTTACTCCGCCTGCCCACATTGAGAAGAAAACTACCGTCGCCCCGCCACCTGCACTGAAGCATCCCGCCACGGCACCCACTTTTACCCGGCGAGAGAAGGCGGTGGACAAGGGTCTGTTCAAAAAACGGCTGGATGAAAAACTGTTGCAGGGCACCCAGAAAGTGAGTTTGAATATCGACCGCCAGTTCGAGATAGATTGGGAGGGGGAAATCAAACGCGAAATCTACCAGAAACGTCTTCCCGAATTTCCCCCGGATATCCAGCGGGAAGCCACCATTAAAATCCGCTTTACCGTGCTTCCCAACGGATTGGTGGGTCAGGCCGTTCTCCTGCAAAAAGGAGACACCCGCCTGGAAAATCTTACCCTGGAAGCCTTCAAAACCTGGCGGTTCAATCCGCTACCGGATTATGTGGAGCAGCAACCCCAGACCGGCGTGATTACCTTTCATTTCAAGTTGAAATAAATCTTCTGCCGGTTTCTGCAAGTAGTGCCGCAATGGTGTTGGTCTCGGCAGTTTCCCCCGGTTTCTCAAAGCAGTTCCCCACATTGTCTCAAAAAAAGTATGAGAGGTAATAACTTACTGAGGCGTTTTAACCCGAGTTTGACAGTTGTTTATTTGCACAATATCCTGAATTGCTAATTATTACTGCAAAAACTGCAACACGGAAGCCTATTTTTACACCTTTGTATAGTCTATGAATCGTTTGAAATAGCACTTAACATTGCCCACAGGATATATTATATTAGGCTATGTTTATTAAAATTAGCGGCTCAACAAGAAACGGAAAAACGCACAAAACGGTTCAAATCGCCGAATCCTATCGCACCAAAGATGGTAAGGTGCGACACCGCATCCTCCTGCATCTGGGGCCTCTGGATAAATTCCTAGAAAAAGATGTGGAAAAACTCATCAACAGCTTGCTAAGGCTCAAAAATCTGACCTCAGAAAGCCTGGAGGGCGATATCGATGGAGTCAAAGATTTTGGTCAGATCTGGGCTCTGATGCATCTGTGGAAAGAACTGAAAATGAGCCAGATTATTGCCAGTGAAGCCCGGAAAAGAAACATTCAGTTCGACCTGGAAGCTCATCTTAAGGCTCTAACCTTTAATCGTCTGGATGATCCGAGCTCTAAATTAAAACTATTGACCTGGTTGGAGACGGTGCATATTCCCGGGGTTAACAAAGATACAATCAAGTATGAAAATCTATTACGGGCCATGGATTTTCTTATTGAACATAAAAAAGCAATAGAGCAAAAAATTGCCAGAAGATTTTTAACGCTCTTTAATCAGGATTTAAAGGTATGCCTGTATGATCTGACCTCCACATATTTTGAGGCCGATGCTTCTCTGGTAGAGGATGATATTCGCCGTCATGGTTACAGTCGAGATCATCGCCCGGATCGGGAACAGATTGTGATTGGTGTGGTGATGACCGGAGATGGGATACCCATAGCTCACTATGTGTTTCCGGGAAATACGGTGGATCGGAGTACTCTTTTTGAGATGCTGGCCGATATCCGAAAGCGTTTTCGGGTAGAACGGGTTCAGGTAGTTGCCGATAAAGGGTTTATGAGCGGGAAAAATTTAGGGAAACTGCTGAAAGAAGGATATGAATTTATTCTGGGTGAGAGTACCCGTCAGGGCAAAGACGCCCGGGAGGTATTAGAGGAGGCCTATGCCCACCGGGAAAAGAGTGGAGAATCGGTGTATGAGACGGTTCGGGAACGTTCGCTAAAACTGGATACAGGAGAGATAATCGAAGGCCCGATTCGCTATATCGCCAGCTTTAATGAAGAGACAAAAAGGAAGCGTTTTCATAATCGCATATCCCGTCTTAAATCCTTCTACGAGTTAGTGGATGAGATTTTAGCGA
>JALWDQ010000909.1:0-2232 GCA_027039625.1 Calditrichia bacterium
CTCCAACGTGATTATGACCGCAGGAGGCGGCTGTTACGGGCATATTGATGGACCCGCCGAGGGTGCTAAATCCATGCGGGAATCCGAGCAGATGTGGCGCGAAGGTGCGGATGTGTTCGAATTTGCCAAAGAGCACCGTGCGTTTGCCCGGGCGTTTCTCTCTTTCCCGCACGATGCGGATCGCCTGTATCCCGGCTGGCGGGAAAAATTAAAAGGGTATCACGGAATTGAATAATTCCAGGGCAACTCGTGTGAAGGGGACATCCCCATAACCGGAGGAAGGCAATCCCTTCCTCCGGAAAATTTCTTACGCGACATAAAGCCCATAGGAAAGAGAAAAGGCTTCCCGGGCACCTTCTTTTTTCAAAATTTGGGAAAACCGGGATGCCCCCGGAAAACCATTTTAAGCAGTAACGCAGGAGGAATCTTTTGTCTCTGAAACTTCTTATTTTCGATGTAGATGGTACGCTGGCGGACACGGAACGATACGGGCACTTACCGGCCAGCAACGATGCCATGAAGGAACTGGGACTTCCGCTGCACTGGAGCTGGGAAGAGTTCCTGAAACTGCTTCCCATTCCCGGTAACGTGAATCGTTTACGTGCCGCTTTGCAGCAGCGCGGGTATTCTGCCGAAGAGATAGAATCTCTGGCCGAACGGTTCGCTCCTTTGAAGCAGCGCATCTACATCGAAAAATACCTGCCAGCGCTCCGCCTGCGGCCGGGAATTCGGGAGCTTATTGCCCGGGCAATTGAAACAGGGAAAGAGCTGGCCATTGTCTCCACTTCCTACGAATCCCAGATTCGTGCTCTGCTGGAGAATCAGCTCTCCCAATTTGCTCCCCATTTCCGTGTGATTCTGGGTAAGGAGTCCGGTAAAAAAACCGGACCGGAAGGAACGCTCTACGGAACATGTTTGCAACGTACCGGCTTTTTAGCGGACGAAGCGCTGGCTATCGAAGATTCTGCCGAAGGGCTGCGAGCTGCCGGGGCGGTGGGAATCCCTGCGGTGGTGTTCTATAACGATTACACTTTTGGAAGCGATTTTCGAAACGCTTTACTGGTGGCACCCGAGGCAACGCTGGTTACGCTGGAGCAACTGGAAGAAATTCACCAGAAAATGCTCCCCATATTTCGCCGCACCCAAAAGCAGTTGGGGGAACAGACATCCGGTTCAGGGAGTCTGTAAAAACGCAAGCCCCCGGGAAGATTCAGAATCATTGGAATGAACTTAAAACGAAAGGAGAAAGAAACATGCGACCAAAAGGACCTATTATGCTGGGAATTGTGGGGGATAGCGCCGCTGGCAAAACCACAATTTCCAAAGGAATTGAGAAAATTTTAGGACCAGACCGGGTAACCAACATTTGTGCCGACGATTACCACAAGTACAATCGGAAACAACGTAAGGAACTGGGAATCACGGCGCTTCATCCTGACTGCAACTACATCGACATTATGGAGCAGCACATTCAACTGCTTCGGGAAGGAAAACCCATTCTGAAACCGATTTACAACCATTCTACCGGGGATTTTGATCCGCCGGAATACGTGAAACCCAAAGATTTTGTCATCATCGAAGGACTGCTTCCATTCTACACCCGCCGGATGCGCGATGTGTTTGATGTGAAGGTGTACCTGGACCCCGAAGAGGAATTGAGGATTAAATGGAAAATTAAGCGAGACACCACCAAGCGCGGTTACACCAAAGAAGAGGTGTTACGAGCCATCAAAGCGCGGGAACATGATTCCAAAACCTATATTCGGCCGCAGCGTTCTTATGCCGACATTGTGGTAAATTTCTACCGTCCTAAAGGAATGGAAGAGGAAACCGGAGGTCACCTGAACGTGAACCTGGTGCTGCGTCCCACCATTCCCCACCCCGATTTCTCCGATTTTATCGACGATACCCCCAACGCCAGAAACAAATGTATTTCAGTGACGCTGGGACGGGATGAAGGGCGTCCGGTGGATTTCTTACACATCACAGGCGATACTCCGGAAGAAAAAGCCAAACAAATGGAAGAAACCATCTGGAGGCACCTGCCGGGATTTGAAGAACTGCGTAACACCACCATCGGGGAATATCAGGATGGGGAAGTCACTCGCATTAGCTATCCCCTGGCTCTTACTCAGTTACTCATTGTGTATCATCTGTTAAACACCCTGAAGATCACCGAAAAATAATAAATTAAAAAAACCTTCTGTTTATGTGGGTGTAATAATTAGTTTA
>JALWDQ010000910.1:0-6856 GCA_027039625.1 Calditrichia bacterium
CTCTCACACGATCCGGTATTACACGTCGAAAGGTATCCTAATCAGATTTTCCAGTATCCTACCGATCCCTCCCCTCAGGAGTATTTCGACTCCAATGGAAATAAAGTGGGGCAGAGTGTGGTGATTCGGATGTTAGAGCCGGGAAAAACGTATTATTGGTATGTGCAGGCAATTATATTTACTGGCTCGGGTGAGCAGATACTGGATAGCGATGTGTATCAATTCCGGGTAGCAGAGAGCGACCAGTCTTCTGTGAACGCTCAAATGATTCTGAATTATCTGCGACAGATTTTGGGCGAACGCTACGAATCTGTGATGCAACTACTGAGCAATTTTACTCCCACAGGAAACATCTTATTGAATGGCACACCGGTGGAAACGGATGTTTTACTGGATTTAATAAATAAACTCAATCAAAACAAAGCAACCATAGAAAATGTATTTGTGGAATAATCCAGCGAGGTAGATATGGTGACTAGAAAATTTCTGTTTATTATATTTTTTATCCTTTTCTACACGGCACAAATGTGGGCCGAGGCTCCGGTGGCAGTCATTATAAAAAGCCGGGGGAAAGTGTTTTTGTACCACGAAAAAGAGAACAAACCCCGATTAATTAAGAAGGGACAGGTTTTGTACAGTGGAGACAAAATTCGAACTGCCGCAGCCTCCTCCTGTGCCATCAAGTTTATCGACGACAAAAGTTTGCTGCGCATTAAAGAAAGCTCCAGTTGCATCATCGAAGGGAAACGGGTCAACAAAGTCATCAACAAGAATATTGTGGTGGAGGTAGGTAGTTTCTTTGCCAGTTTGTTTAAACAGCGGGGCAAATTTATGGTAACAACACCGACCTCCGTAGCTTCGGTTAAAGGCACTCAGTTTTGGATCATTCAAATGGGGGATGGTCGCACTGTATTTATTGGCATAGAGGGATTGGTCGATTTGGTAAACGATGCGGGCCGGGTTCTTTTACGTTCCGGGCAAACGGCCATTTACACTTCCCGCAATCAGTTACCTGAAATCCGGCTTACCCGGGAAGGGGAAATACCACCACTGGACGATGGCCGCGAAAGTCTGAAATCTCTGGAAATTGAATTCCGTGATGCCAGCGGTCAACAAAAGAAATTGAGAATCGATTATAAAGAACATTAAAAACTTCTGTATATTTACGAAATAAAGAGAAGGGTCTAATTCAAATTCAAATACGGCAGATTAATTGGAGAATTCCATGCTCCTGTTTAAAAAGTTCTGGATGATTTCTTTGGTGCTGCTTTTCCTGTCTAACCTATTTGCCCGGTACGGCGTCGAAATAGAATTCTCCTCCCAGAAACTGGTTGAAAGAAGTCATTCCCTACCTTTGAAGATTTCTGTCTCTAATTTTTCAGGAGTTCCTATCCGCCAGGTGGAAGTGATTTACCGGTTTGCCGGAGAAACGCAGTTCAAAGTACTTCCAATGAAAAATGAAGGTTTTATCTATTATGCCCAAATCGATTTTCCCCCTAACGAATCCGGAATGGTAGAATATTATTTTGGGATTCGCTATGCGGATAAACGGGTGGAACATTACCCCTCTACGGCTCCGGAATTGCGCCTGTTTCGCACTGCCTATAAACAAACTCTGAATTACAGCGATCAGATCGTGATTATCAGCCCGGAGCCCAATGAACAAATTTTCTCGAACGACATTGTGATTACCGCATCTTTTGCCGGTATTGCCGACAAGGTAGATCCTGAAAAAACCCGTTTGTATCTGGATACCTGGGACCTTTCTCGATACTTATCGAAATACACCGATTTTGTTACTTTTGCTCCCAGGAAGGTTCCCCCGGGCAAACATAAAATTCGTCTGGAGCTATACGATGATGCAGGAAATTTGGTTGCCAGCCGGGAATGGTTTTTTACAGCTCTACAAAACCGGGGGATTCAGAAGCTGGAGACAGCCCTTAACATGCAGGGACGTTTATTTGCCGAAGCCCGGCACGAAAACCTACAGGCGGGCGCCTTTCGGCGTGATTACAATCAGGCAGGTTTACAACTGCGCGGAAATTACCAGCAGTTCAAGTTTGGTGGTCGCTTATATTTTAGCAATCAGGAAAAGAGTTTTCGGCAACCGGTAAACCGCTACTCCGGATATGTCCGCATGGATTTTTGGAACAATCGCTATGCGAAACTGGAGTACGGGGATGCCTACCCTACCATGAACCCTTACATTCTGCAAAATATTTTTGTCCGGGGAATTCATGGAGATGTGCATCTTAAATTTTTCAATATGGAAGTGATTTCCGGAAACACCCTGCGAGCCATCGAAGGTAGTGGTAGCATCAATGAATTTGGTAATCCGGTGATTACCCGTCCCGGAACGTTCCGCCGCAATATTCTGGCGATTCGTCCCAGCTTTGGTGATGGACAAAACTTTCAACTGGGCTTCACCTTTTTAAAAGGAATTGACGACACCACCAGTATTCAATTTGGCAAGGAACCAAAAGAAAATGCTGCGGCAGGTGCCGACCTGTACTTCAGTCTGGATCAACAGCGCATTGTTTTCGAAGGAACTGTGAATGCCAGTTCTTTCAACCGCAATATTACCGGTGGTTCCATTCCTTTCGATTCCCTCCTGGCGATGGACCCCAATCTGGATGAATCCTATCGAAAGTATTATGATTTTCAGAAAAAATTTATTACGGTAAACCAGTATCTGATTCTTATTCCTGGCAAAGCCTACTTTGGCCGCCTGCGCTTACGGTATTTCAACAATAATTTGAATTTTACCTACGAATCGGTCGATGAGGATTATCACAGTTTGGGGCAACCTTACCTGTTGCGCGATAATCAGGGATTTCACATCGCCGACAACATTACCCTGTTTCACAATCAGGCATTTCTTACGGTAGGGTATCGAAAATACCACAACAATTTACAAAAAACGAAAAGCGGTACGACAAACATCCAGAGTATCTATGCCAACCTGGCTTACTATCCCTTGAATAATTTGCCAGAAATCCTCATTGGTTTTCACAGTTACCGGCGTAAAAATAATATTCCTTTGGATTCTCTGGAATCCACCATTAATCGCCCTGAGGATAACAAAACCACATCCATTAATTTTTCCACGGGATACCAGTTTGGATTCCTTCATTTGAACCATCACATCGGAATAAATTTATCGAATTACAAACGCAACGATATTTTTAAGTATGCGGAAAGTAATTCCAATAATTTGAATCTCAATCTTAAGACTGATTTTCAATTTCCTTTGCGCACCAATCTGGAATTTGCGATGCAGCAAACCGAAACCGGCAAGGAGAGCAACCGGGCCAGCACCATAAGCATCACCACTTATGGCGCTTCGGTAGAATATACTTTCCGGGAGTTGTTGGCGCACGACCGCCTGGTGCTGCGGGCATTGGCACGTCTGAGTAAAGTGGAAAATATATACCAGATTTCTCAAACCGATGTGAGGTACAATCGCAATTACTTTTCTTTCCGGCTTAATTACTCTGTTTCCCGGTTTGGAAGTTTGGGGCTACTGGCCGATTTAATCAATTACACCGGCGACCGCAATAAACAGGACCGGATTTTCTCGGTGCGCTACGATTTAAATTTTTAAAACAGCAGAATAACCCAAAATCCGATATTTACAACTCCCCAGCTTCGCTGGGAAAAAGGTTTTTTTAGATTTACAAATACAGGTATGAAAAATAAAACCACATACATAACCATCCTCGGTGTCAGTTTTTTAATTTTCCTGGTCATTCTCATGATTCGGCTTTTGCCAGCGGTTCAGGCGCTGGAACTGAAAACCATCGACTGGCGCTTCCACTGGCGCGGAATAGAGAGTGTAGAAGATTCTCCCATCGTTATTGTGAGTATCGACGATCAGTCTTTTCAATCGCTCCCCGATCGCTGGCCCTGGCCGCGCTATTACTATGCCCATGTAATTGAGAATCTCACCCGGGCAGGTGCCAGGGTGATCGGTCTGGACGTGATGCTGGATATTCCAGATCGCTACGGCTACCAGAGCGACCAGAAATTGGCCGAAGCCATCCGTAACTCCGGGAAGGTAGTGCTCACCGGAAAAATTGAAGAGCGCTCCTCCGCCGGTCGATACCGTAATTTCCAATTCGTAGTGAAGCCAATTCCCACCTTCCTGAATGCCGATAGCACCTGGGGGACAATTGCTATTAAAGCAGATATTGATGGAATTTACCGCCGCTACTTTACTGTGCAACCGGCAAACGGCAGGCTGTATCCATCCTTTGGTTTGCAGATCATACGCAAATATCTTAACATTGATCCAGAGGCTCAACCTCAAACCCGGGAGAAAGGGATTTCTCTGGGACCTTTGTTTATCCCTCTGTTTAGTGATGGGCTGATGATGATTAATTACGCTGGTCCGGCTCAAACCTTCCCCTATTATTCGTTTGAATCGGTTATTGATGATGAAGATTTCGCACTAGCCGAAGATGCGGATCTAAATTACTTCTCCACCACGCTGCTACCCGAAGGCGTTTTCAAAGACAAAATTGTACTGATTGGCTCCACCGTCCCGGAACTACACGACAATTTTCCCACCCCTTTCCTGAGTTTTCAGGATTCCCAGGGAAAAATTCAAGAAGCGGAAATGCCCGGTGTGGAAATCCATGCCAACGCCATTCGTACCATGCTTACCGGCCAGTACTTCCGGGAATTTTCCCATACTCTGTACCTCCTCTTCCTTTTCTTAATTATCCTGATTAATTACTTCATTGTTTTCCGGGTTCCCACCATCTGGGGAATCGTTATCACCCTGTTTTTAATTGTTGTTTATAATCTGCTCCAATTTTTTCTGTTTGCCGGGCCCCGCATTATTATGGAGATGGGTGCACCCACCACAGCCATGTTCCTCAGTTTCGTGGCCAGTAACCTGCATCAATACATCATAACTCAGCGCGAAAAGAAAATGATTGTGGGAGCGTTTGCCCGTTTCGTGCCAGAAAAAGTGGTCAAGGAACTGCTTCAGCATCCGGAAAAGCTCAAATTGGGTGGGGAAGAACGCTTCCTGACGGTTCTCTTTATCGATCTGGCAAACTTTACTTCTACTTCAGAGAAGCTCAAACCCGCCGAGCTGGTAAATTTAATCAATTACTACCTTACGGAAATGACAGATATCATCCTGAAATACGACGGGATTATCGACAAGTACGAAGGGGATGCCATCATGGCAGAATTTGGTGCGCCGGTATATTTCGAGGACCACGCACTGAAAGCCTGCCATGCCGCACTGGAGATGCATCGCCGCCTGAAGAAACTTGACCTCTCCCGGTACAAAGGGGTAGTATCTCAATTAAGCTGCCGCATCGGAATTAATAGTGGCAATATGATTGTGGGAAACATGGGCTCGCGCAATGTTTTCGATTACACCGTGATGGGCGATTCGGTGAATCTGGCTTCCCGGTTGGAAGGTGCCAACAAGGTGTATGGTACCAACATCATGATTAGCGAAGAGACCAACAAGCTGGTGAAAGAGGAATTTATTACCCGGGAACTGGACCTCATCCGAGTAAAAGGTCGCCAGCAGCCGGTGAAAGTGTTTGAGCTCATCGCCTGGAGAAAAGACCTCCTCCCCGAAAATCTGAAAGCTATGCTTCCGGTGTTCCACACCGGCCTGCGTTATTACCAGCAACAGGAATGGAAAAAAGCAGTGGAATGTTTTCGATATTGCCTGGAAGTGGTTCCGGACGATGGCCCCTCCCGGGTGTTCCTGAAACGTATCAAATACTTCCTTCATAATCCCCCGGCACCAGATTGGGATGGGGTATACACTATGCAGTCGAAATGATAGCACTTCTTTTTATCCCATTATTCATGAAATAGTTTAGAAAACTTTCGCTGCAAAGGATTATGCCGTTTACTGTTTCTGTATTTGTCCCTTATTCCTGAAAAGAATGTATTAGACGCAACCACAATTTCATTCCTAACCGGAAAATCCCCGGAAATCTTTTTTTTTAGAAAACAACTTCCGCAAGAAGGAGGAGATTTTTAATCTCGCGTAAAGATAATGATGGAATAGGCGACGGAAAGTAAATTCCAATCCTCGCCCTTATCATGGAAATGTCAGCCATTGCAATCGAAATAACCAAACGAAATTGGTGAACTACCTATGTTCTTTAGCCTCTCAGAATAACATGGGCGCCTCTGAAATGGGATAATCGCTGCCTGAAAATAAATAACTGCAGGTTTAGAAGGAGACTTTTAAAATAAAAAATTGAGTGTTCAGAAATGGAGGTAAATGATAAACGCCCAGAAGTGTTTTTGTTTTATTCTTTAACAAGCACCACCCGGGCAAAAGCCCCTTCGGCTCCCCGAATGTTTACCGGAAGACAAATCATTTCATATTCTCCCGGTTCCACACGGGAAAGATTCAAATTCTCGACACCCACCACGTTGTGCTGGTAGAGAATTCGGTGCACCGGGAGATCGGATGCCTCAAACAAATCCACCGAGGCATAATCGATGCCCACCAGTTGCACCCCCTGTTCCACCAGATTCCAGGCGGCATCGGCAGTTAGGGCGGTAAATTCGGTGTGAAAGCGTAGCGGGTGTTCCTGCCAGAATTGGGAGTTCTTTGTTTTAATAAACACCCGACGATAGCCCGCTACAGGGTGCTCCTGGAGGTCACGGGCAGTAATTTGGGAAAGCTGCGGGAATTCCACCACCAGCACCGTTCCCATTAAAACTTTTAAAGGAATTTCATCGATGCTCCACCCCTGAGGCGAAAAATGCGAAGGTGCATCCACATGGGTGCCCCAGTGCAGCGAAGCAGCGAGCCGACGCAACTCATACCCATCTCGTTCCCGAGAAGCTACCTGCTCAATCTCCG
>JALWDQ010000911.1:0-6847 GCA_027039625.1 Calditrichia bacterium
CGTAAGGCGACAGTAATCCAGCAATTCATTGAGCGAAAGTTCTTCCAACTCCCCCATCACCTCTTTGAAATAATGGTGTTCTGAACTGTAAATGGTGTGCAGAGGAATAAAGTTAAGGATTTTTTGTACTAACTGCTCAAAAGGCAGGGATTTTTCCAGAACAATGGCTCGCTCTAGCGGCATTTCCCGCAACAAAATATAAATATTGTGATTATCCGCTAAAAAAACAAACGTGCTTTCTTTAAAATCCTTCTTTTCCTTTAAAAAAGAATAAACTGTAAAACCTTCCAGTTCCCTCAATTCCACATTAAGCACAACCGCATGGATGGGAATTGATAATTTTAATAACTCTTCCGGGTCCTCTACTCCCGTTTTCAGAATAACCTGATAATCCAGCTCTCGGAATTTTTTTTGAAGCTTTTGAGCAAATGCAATATCTGGTTCAAGAATGAGTATATTAGGAAATGCCACAACCCTTTCCTTCTTACTTTTATTATAATATTTTAAATCGACATAATGCGGGAATTCTTTAAGCCGGGGTATGAATTAATAAAGCAATAAATTGATACGTATTGTAATTCTTATGAGAAATCAAAAAATGTGGAGATAAGCAATGGTTAATTCTTTCCTGATTTTAATTAAATACGGGAAATAACAATCAAAATTTCAAAATACAATATATCAACATATGTTGATATGATGATATGACCAAAAATCTTCTATTTTAAATTGGCTTCCACCTTTTGCAAAAAATATTGGTGGACTCTTAAATCTTCTGTTAACTCCGGATGGAAAGTCGCCACCAGAATATGTTCATTCTCGGCCATGACTACCTCCTGGCCATGGTACCCCAGAGCGCGAGTCCCCTCCCCTAAAGCCACAATTTTAGGAGCTCGAATAAACACCCCTTCAAAAGAAAAACGTTTGCCAGATAATTCCAGCTCCACGGTATCAATAAAAGAATCAATCTGCCGGCCATAAGCATTGCGTCGTACTCGCAGTTGAATCAACTGCAGGGTCTCGAAACCATTGTTTTCCACATCGCTGGCCAGGGTAATTAACCCGGCACAGGTTCCCATAATAGTTTTTTCTTGACCAAACTGACGGAGTGCCTGGAACAATCCGTTTTCTTTAAGCAATTTAACAAATGTAGTGGACTCCCCTCCCGGGATGATAAGTCCGTCGCAGGTTGCTAATTGTTCCGGTATACGAATCTCCGCAACTTCCACATCCAATTTGCGCAAAGCTTTTTTGTGAAGTTCAAAATCGCCCTGAACCGCCAGAACACCTATTTTCATAAACTACCAGCCTCGATTTTGCAGTAATTGTTCTTCCGGAATTTCATTAATATCGATTCCCCGCATGGGTTCCCGCAATCCTTCGGATACGCGAGCCACCGTGTCGAAATCCATGTAGTGAGTTGTGGCAATCACAATCGCCCGGGCACGTTTAGCCGGATCTTCGGATTTGAAAATCCCGCTACCCACAAAAATAGATTCCGCACCCAATTGCATCATGAGAGAAGCGTCCGCAGGTGTGGCAATACCACCGGCAGCAAAATTGGGTACCGGAAGTTTCCCATGGTCCCGCACATACTGAACCAGATCCACCGGTGCTCCGATGGTTTTGGCATACCCCACCAATTCCTCATCTCCCAGGGTGGTAATATGCTTAATTTCGCGCTGGATGCGCCGCATATGCTTTACCGCTTCCACCACATTGCCGGTTCCGGCTTCTCCCTTGGTACGTAACATGGCTGCACCCTCAGCGATACGTCGTAGTGCTTCCCCAATATCCCGGCAACCACACACAAAAGGTACTTTAAATTGGTGCTTATTGATATGATATTCCAGATCGGCAGGAGTTAGAACTTCGCTTTCGTCAATGAAATCCACGCCAATGGCTTCCAGAATCTGAGCTTCGGCAAAATGCCCGATCCGCACTTTCGCCATAACAGGAATGGAAACAGCTTCTTGAATTTCTTTGATTAATTTAGGATCGCTCATTCGCGCCACACCACCCTGAGCGCGAATATCCGCCGGGATTCTCTCCAGTGCCATTACGGCAACCGCTCCGGCATCTTCAGCAATTTTAGCCTGTTCGGCATTGGTCACATCCATGATGACCCCACCTTTCAACATCTCGGCCAGACCCACTTTCAGCTTAAAATTTTTATCTTCCCATAACATAATAAAACCCCTTTCTTACTGATTGCGCCCAAATTTATTTTCACGGAACAAAGAATGCAAGTATATATAATTTTACACATTGCAGAGATAAAAAAGCCCTGCACGGCGGCAGGGCTTGGAAAAAACTTATGTCTTCAGTTTCTTAATTCTTAGGTTTTACCTGATTTCGAATCCCTCTCCCAGCAAACATGTCCACAAATTGGCGGGCAATTTGAACTCCCACATTCTCCTGTGCCTCGAATGTAGAAGCTCCCAGATGCGGAGTACAAATAACATTGGGATGTTGTACCAGGCTTAAATCTTCCGGAGGTTCCTGCTCATACACATCAATGCCCGCACCGGCAACAATTCCTTCATTTAGCGCCCAGAGTAAATCTTTTTCGTTGACTATTCCGCCCCGGGCGCAGTTTATAAAATACACGCCTTTTTTCATTTTCTGAAAATGTTCTTTGCGAATGTAATTTGTGGTTTCCGGAGTTTTAGGAACATGAATGGTAATATAATCGGCGGTGGTCAACAATTCATCCAGATCTGCTACCAGGCGCACCCCGAATTGGTCCACAATATCACGACCCACATAGGGATCGAAACAAATCACATCCATTCCCAGGCAGCGGGATTTAATTGCCACTTCTCGACCTATCTTTCCATAGCCAATCACACCTAAAAGTTTCCCCTGGACTTCGCGACCGGTAAGTTTCTTTTTCTCCCATTTCCCTTCCTTCATGGAATGAGAGGCCTGGTAAAGATGTCGGCTCAGTGCGAACAAATAGGAAAGGGTCAATTCCACCACAGCATTGGTGTTGGCGCCCGGGGTGTTCATTACCACAATTCCCTTCTCGGCAGCAGCTTTCACATCAATATTATCTACACCGGTACCAGCCCGACCAATAACCTTTAGATTTTTGGCGGCATCCAGTACGTCCCGGGTTACCTTTGTAGCGCTGCGCACAATCAGTCCATCGTAATTGCCGATGATCTGCACCAGTTCCTCATGGGAAATACCAAATTTCTCATCCACTTCGTGCCCTGCTTCCCGCAAAATTTCGGCACATTTGGGCGATGTTTTGTCGCTAATTAATATTCTCATTTCGTTACCTCACTGTTTACTTTGTTCGTTCTGGCGAAATATGTGAAATCCTTCTTTTAAAAGCAAGATGTTAATATTATTCTATTTTTATCTTATTATTTCCCAGGAATTATGAATATTTCCGGGCTGGAGCGGGTTTTCTATCCTTTTAAGCTGATTTCAATAAACGATCGATAGTTGCCAGTAAATCTCCCCGTCCTATACGCCGGGTGGCCGAAAACGGGATAATCGGTTCGGATTCCGGAAGTTCCAGCATCTTACCCATCCGTAAAAGCTGGGTTTGAAGCTGAGATCGGCTGAGTTTATCCGTTTTGGTGGCAATTACCCGGAAGTGAATTCCCTGATATCGGAGCCAATCGATAAGTTGAAGATCGTTCTTCTGGGGACCAACAACGGCATCAATTAATACAAACAACTCTTTCAATTCCTGGCTGTGCAGTAAATAGCTTTCGATCATGGTTTGCCAGGATTTTTTTTCGCTGGCCGAAACCCGCGCAAAACCGTATCCGGGTAAATCCACCAGGTAAAATTTTCGGTTTATCAAGAAATAATTAATTGACCGGGTTTTTCCAGGCTGTTTACTCACTCGGGCAATATTTTTACGGTTCAGAAGAGCATTGATTAAAGAAGATTTACCCACATTCGACCGCCCTGCAAAGGCAAATTCCGGGTAAAAAGGCCGGGGCTTATCTTTTAAAAGCACAATGCTTTTAACAAATTGTACCTCTTTGATTTTAAGCATTCAGAATCGGCCTGGTTTAATATGGACTGTTTCTCTATATGAAAAACGGGGAGTTTTACTCCCCGTCCGTTATAACAATTTTTCCAGTCGTTCCACAAAATGGGATTTGGGATAGGCTCCGATGATGCGATCGGCAACTTCTCCGTTCTTAAAATAGAGCACAGTGGGAATACTGCGAATTCCGTATTTTACCGCAACATTGGGATTTTTATCCACATCCAGCTTACACACTTTAACTTTGCCATCATATTCTTCGGCAATATCTTCCATGATTGGGGCAATCATTTTACAGGGGCCACACCAGATTGCCCAAAAATCGATTATCACCGGAACATCCGCTTTGAGCACTTCCTCTTCAAATGTGGCATCAGAAATATGAACAGGCTTTGCCATATTCTCTCCTCTTTTCTGTTTGTTTCGGGCAAATATAATTGAATGAATTTATGAAAATCAATGGGTTTGTGAATTCGTTAAACACAATTGTGGCACCCTGTGCTTGATTCCCGAAGCACTTGGTACCAGAGTAGAACTCTTGGTTAAGATGCAATTAACCACTATTTTTTCTCCTCAGGATATTGAAGCACTTCGATCCGTACAGGGATGACTCCCTTTGAAATGGCGTCTAGTGCTCTGGCTGCTCCATAGGAAAGATCCAGAATCCGGTCTTCCACAAATGGCCCTCGGTCGTTAATTTTCACAATCACCGATTTATGATTATCCAGATTGGTGACCCGGCAGATGGTACCCAGCGGAAGAGTGCGATGGGCAGCTGTAAGCCGGTACATATCGAACACTTCACCGCTGGCGGTCTTTTTCCCATGAAATTCTTTTCCGTAATAGGAAGCATATCCTTCTAACACTTTGCTGGTGGTAATGGCAGTTCGATCTCGCCGTAGTTGCTCACGATGCGGTGATTCCCGGGCTATCCGATGTCTTAAATTATGGCTGTGGGTGCACGAAGCGATTCCCACCACTAAAGCAAATGTAATGATTATGAAAAATAGGCGCATTTTGTTTACCGATTTGACATACGTGCTCGTCTCATTCTCCATTGCCGGTAGCGTTCGGAATGAGATAGGTCAGGTAGGCCTACGATGCCATGAGCAATAACCGCAGTGTCCAGTTGGGCGACGGTGGAGGTATCCTGAGCCGTTGTATCTGCCGAAGCCAGCAAGGTGTCGCTAATCGCTTGTGTTCCCGGCGGGGCAATTTTCTTCCGGGCAAGTGCCACAAACTCGGGTTGCGGATAATGTTCTGCCAGCAGGGTATATTCTTCCACTGCTCTGGGAATATCATTCAGTACCTGCTCATAAATCCAGGCACGAGCCAACCGCGCTTTGGCAGACCAGATGAGATTCGAATCCATTTCCGCCACCTGCTGATACAAATCCAGTGCTCCCTGCACATCGCCTTCATCGAACCGCTTCTCCGCTTCTCGAAACAACTGATGTCCCAATTGTTCCAGTGAATCCCGGGAAGAAGTATCCTGCAGCACCCCTCGGTGCTTCAATATCTGGTAAGTAAAAGGCGATTCGGGATATTGTTGAATCAGCACATTGGCCAGTGAATCCCGCTTCAAACTATCCTGCCGAAATTCGGGCTGCGAATAAATGTAATACAGAGAATACAGTGCTTTGGGGGTTAACACCGAATCCTGATAATTAGCCAGGAATTTCTCGTAATTCACCCGGGCGGAATCAAAATTCTCCGTTTCCAGCAGGAAAAACTCTGCAAGATGATATTTGCTTCTCATCAAATCCTGCTTTATCTGAGGAAGTTTACGACGTTCCAGAGGCTTTTTCTTTTTCTTCTTCTCTTTTGATTGTTTTTTTTCCTTCTGTTTATCTGTTTGCTTGTTTTGTGTTCCCCCTTCATCGCCCAGCAATTGTTTGCGAAAATCTTCCTCAGACATAAATTGGTTTTCCCCTCCCTCACCCGGCGCTTTTTTCAGGCTATCTTCCCTGGCTTTTTGCAGGGAATCCCGCAATGCCTTCTTTAATGAATCCTCGTAAGAAAGAGCATGGGTGCTATCGCGAGCAATCAGGCTGGTATCGCTGGTGTCGGATGAGACACCCTGTAATTTTTCCAGTTCTCGCCGTAACGAATCTTCCAGTTGAGCTTTGTATAGAGAATCGCGGAAAAAGGAATCGTGCTCCAGCCGGTAAACCAGGCGGCTGTCCTTGCGGATTGCATCCTTAATCTCTTTCAATTTAGAAAGGAAATTCTTGCGGTACTCGGCGATTTCCACACTGTCGAAACGAGCATAACTTTTTTTAACCATTCCATAGTAATACACAGCGGAATCCACATCCGATAATTCGTTCTCGTACAATCGACCCAGATTAAAAGCCGCCAGCGCTGTACCGGGATTGGACACATGTTCTCGCACCACTTCCTTGTAACGTTGCACCGCCTCTTCCAGCTTGCCCTGTTTTTCGAAGATAGTGGCAATCTCCGTTTTAATCAGCGGTACAAAATTCTTAAACCGCGGAGCCGTTAGCATTTTGCGGAGAATTTTATGCGCTTCCTTGTACTTACCCAGTTCCGCATAGGAGCGAGCCAGATGGAATTTGGTCTTGTACTCGATGTCGATGCTGGGAGAAAATTTCTCCACTTTCTTGAAGCGCTTAATCGCCTCTTTGTACATGCCCTGCTGGTAAAACGACTCTCCCAGATAAAATTGAAGAAATGCTTTGTAAACAGGCTGGATTTTTTCCTTTAATGCTTTTTGAAACAGTTCCAGTGCTTTTTCATAATCCTGGGCTTCGAAGGCAATGGAACCCAGTTCAAAGTATCCGTAGGCTTTGATGAAACTTTTATCGGAAG
>JALWDQ010000912.1:0-2227 GCA_027039625.1 Calditrichia bacterium
TCATTAAAGCAGGTACCAGAATAATCCCCGGTGCCAGCACATAGAACAATTTTTCCACGTGGGAGGGGATGATGTCTTCTTTCACAAAGAATTTGATGGCATCGGCAATGGGCTGCAGGAGTCCCTGCGGCCCGACCCGGTTGGGTCCCAGCCGATCCTGAATAAATCCCGACACGCGCCGTTCGGCCAGGGTTAATCCCAACACAGTGAGAAAGATAACCCCGATAACCACCAGAATCTTAACAATCACCACGATGAGTTCGACCAACAGAGGATTCATATGCTATTTACTCTCCGGAATTTTTGACAATTCGCTGATTGAAAACCGCCTTTTTTCAGGAAAGGGATTCTCCGGCCATATGCGCCTGGCGTACTTTAGACGCCTCTCCTTTGAGAATCCCGCTTTCGCCCAATAACGGGTAATCCATGTCCCGGTACCCTTTTACCTTCCCGGCAATTTCCGCGAAGGCTTTCCGTGGGTTCACCGGAACATCCACCCCAAGCAAGATGCCCAGTTCGCGCAAAATTTCGTAATCCGGCCGGGCAGCCAGCGGCGGCATTACAGTAGGCCGAATACGCTGCACCCTTCCCTGATAATTGGTGTAGGTGCCTTCCTTCTCGTAGGGCGATGCTCCCGCCAGAACCACCTGCGCCAGTTCGCTGGCTGCAGAATGCTGAATATCCTGCACCACCAGAAACTCAAGCTGCTTGAGCACTTCCAGATCCTTCTCTTTAAGCTGGAAGTAAGGATCGCCACCGACGAAATAGAGCGCTTTAATCTGCCCATCTTTAATTTTCTTCAACAGGCCGGTAAAAGAAAGCGTCCGACCCAGCATATCCCGTGCTCCCTGCAAGTTGGGCACTTTCTCTCCCTTAATGGTAAATTTGGGGAACACGTCATCTTCTTCTTTGCGATATTTATCGTTCAGGGCGAACTGGGTTATTCCCAGACCCTCTCCAAATACTGCTTTCAGAAGGAAATTCTCTTCGTTCGTGGCGTAACCATTTGCCACTACCGCAACTTCCTCCGGCTGGAATTTTCGGAAACCATCTATTACTGAAGTAACAGCGTCCTTCCAGTTACTGCGTTCCAGTTTTCCGTTGCGGCGAATCATGGGAAATTCCAGCCGTTTCATATGGTCGAAGGTGTGATACAGCAACCGTCCTTCGTCGCACATCCACCACTCATTCACCTCTGCATTGTACACCGGTTTAATGCGGTAGATGTGGTTGTCCTCGGCCATGTATTCAATCTGGATATTGCATCCCAGAGAACATCCGGGACACACCGTTTTCACCTTCTGGTAGCGCCAATTGCGAGGTTTGTGGAAGAAATCCTTGCTCACCAGCGCCCCAACGGGACACAAATCCACTACATTCATGGAAAGTTTGTTATTCAGAGAAATTCCGGGGAAGGTATCGACTTCCGATTTCATTCCCCGATTGCGCATGATCAATTCGTTAGTTCCGGTTACTTCCTGGGTAAAGCGGATGCAGCGGGTACAATGAATGCAACGGGTGGCAATCAGCAACACGTTGGGTCCCAGGTCTTTCCGTTCCGGCACATGCTTCTGGAAATCGAATCGGGAGTAACCTCGTCCGTACTGGAAGGTGTAATCCTGCAAATGGCACTCACCTGCCTGGTCGCATTCCGGGCAGTCCGTAGGATGGTTCAACAACAGAAACTCCAGCACCGCCTCCTGGGCTTCTTTCACTTCCGGATGCTGGGTGGAAACCACCATATCGTATTTGCCATCCACTTTCCGTTCTTCCGGTGCATTATTGATGGTGGTCTGGCAGGCAGGTACCAGTTTAGGAAAACCTTCCACCTTCACCAGACACATCCGGCAACTGGCGACTACTTTCAGGGAGGGATGGTAACAGTAATGTGGAATTTCGATACCAACCTGTTTGGCGGCTTCCAGAATACTCGTTCCCGCTTCTACTTCAAATTCCCGATCATCTATTTTTACCAATGGCATATTGAAAATCCTTCTACCTTAATTGAATCTTGCCATTTATCCAGTTTGATTTATGGGTAACCACCCGGATTTTCACCGGGAGAAGAACTATTTCACTCCTTACAACCGACTATTGTAAGGGCACCCTTTTTGCTCCACATGGGCAACGAATTCATCCCGGAATTTCTTCACGAAAGAACGAATGGGCATGGCGGCGGCATCGCCCAGGGGACAAATCGTGCGGAAGTTGATGTTGCGCGCCACCT
>JALWDQ010000913.1:0-2219 GCA_027039625.1 Calditrichia bacterium
ACTTTAATATAGGTGAGCTTTCTACCCACCGGTACATTTCTTAATATCCTCTCTTTTTTACCTCGACTCCTGATTTGCTTACTACCACAATGGACACATTTACATGCATCCAATGGGCGTTCTATCGTAAAATAAATTGCTCCTTTTTTATATTCATGCCGGATATATTTGTACTTTGCTCTTATGCCAAAAAGATGATAAATTAATGTTATGGACATGGTGGCTTCCTTTCATTTATTGTTACATACTTTTATTAACTAAGCTACCATGTCCTTTTATTTTTTTCAAGTCATGTACTCAAATTCCGGAAGAACCAAAAAGATTAACCGCAAGGGGCACAAAAAATGAGCAAAGGACGTGGTGTAGAATGTAAAATGTAACCCTTTGCGTTCACTGCACCTGCTACGCGCTCTGTGCGGTTAAATAAGGTTAACAGCAGGAAACACAAAGAACAACCATATTTTAATCCCAATTCTCCTGGATTCAAAATCCCTGCAACTAATAATTTTCAAAATCCAGTCAATCCTGTTAATCCTGTCAAAAAAACAAAATCATTCTGATATAACATCCACTCTACTGTTGTGGCAGCACATCCTGGTAGCGGAAACCGGTCATTGCCTCGCTCAATTCCCATAATTTGCGGCGCACCTTTTCGTCGTAAGCAATGGCTGCGGGACGCGTTTCCCGTAGGTTAGAAAAATATTTACCGGTTACACCCTCCAGTTCCGGGGCAGTGGCTAAATATACACTGGTTCGTGCCCCTTCTTCCACCGGCGCTCCGCCCATACCCCATCCGGCCCGCAGCAACTTGGTGTTAATCACTCCCGGATGTAAACAGTTGGCGGTTACTCCTGTACCTTTTAACTTTTCCGCCAGTTCAAAAGTAAACAGGATATTACACAATTTGCTCAGGGAGTACGCACCATATCCGCTGTAACCTTTCTCCCCCTGCAAATTATCGAAATCTATTTGACGGGCATGCGCCATGGAGCTTACGGTAACAATACGCGCGGGCTGGCTGCTCAAAAGGGTAGGTAACAACAATCCCGTAAGAAGAAAAGGCGCCAGGTGGTTCACGGCAAAGGTCATTTCGAAACCATCTTCAGTAAGTCGCCGGGTGGACTGGTACACACCGGCATTGTTAATCAAAACGTGTAATTGGGAGAAGCGTTTCCGGAATTCATCTGCCATGTGCCGAATTTGCTGCATCGAAGCCAGATTTCCCACCAGCACCTCCACCCGGGGATTTCCGCTCCGGGCGCGAATATCCTCCGCCACCTTTTCTGCTTTCTCCGGATTGCGTCCGTGGACAATTACCTGAGCTCCCAGCCGAGCCAGCTCCAGCGCCGTCTGCCG
This sequence comes from Calditrichia bacterium, assembly GCA_027039625.1. Taxonomy (GTDB): domain Bacteria; phylum Calditrichota; class Calditrichia; order RBG-13-44-9; family RBG-13-44-9; genus JALXCH01. The sequence continues at coordinate 1,357 of JALWDQ010000913.1, forward strand.
ACCTATCCCATCGGTGGCACCGGTAACCAGAACAATTTTCCCTTCCATCGGTGTCTCCCTGTTCATAATCCCTCCGGATTTAATCTATTAAAAAACAATACAAATCACCCGATTCTCTACTCCTCAACATTTTTCCCAGATTTGATTTGCTCCAATACCTCCTCTTTTAGATGCTTCAGCAGGGCAGGACGGACGGTGATCATTAAAATGCCTCGATAATTTTTGAGCAAGAATTTCAAAATGTGCCGAAAACCTTCCCCGCGTGCTTCCAGCGGACCGTATTCATCCAGAAAAAGAACATCGCATTCCAGAGAGCGACGGAATATTTGTTCCGCTTCCTGAAAAGCCGCGGTACGGAACTGGTAGGGTCCTACCCGCAATTCCGCTTCCGCTTTTTGTGAGTAAGTTGCCAGAATTTGACGCTGTCCGCTGCGCACATCCCGCATCCAGTAGCGCCATTTCTGCCCGTGGCGCATATCCGCTTCGCTGAGAACACCACCCACCAACAACTCTTTTTCTCTGGCACGCTTTGCCAGCTCTTTCAAAAAAGCCGTTTTGCCGCTATTTTTCCTACCCACCACCAGCACAATGCGCAACATCTCTCCCCGGCGCCTCATTTCCCGATGCGCACTCCGGCAATAAATTCCCGACCCGGCATGGGCACGCCATATTCACTGTAATAAAAACGATCCCAGAGGTTATTTACCCGGAAATACACCTGAAACAATGGAAAAGGCTGATAACTGAGTCGCAGGTTCATCACAGCAAAATCGTTCAACTTTTCCCATTTGTGGGTATCGGGATTCACAAAATACTGGTCACCGGCGTAGCTTAATTCCAGTCCCCCTTCTACGCCAGCGAAC
>JALWDQ010000914.1:0-6820 GCA_027039625.1 Calditrichia bacterium
GGAGTGCGACGGCAGATGATGGGACAACTGACCCGTCTATGTCCTACATAGAACTTCAGGGAAGTGATGATGGCTCCACCTGGACTAATACCGGTTCCCAGGATACCGATGTAAGTGATGGAAATTACTCCGGTTCTTATGCACTGGGAACAGAATATGCTTACTACCGGGTTAAAGCGGTGGATAATAATGGAAATGTAAGCTATTCTTCAACTACCATTAATTACCAGAATGCCCATCACATTCACATCACCTCTGCTGAGGTAAATGAGCCGGTTAATACTTACCAGGATGAGATAACGTTCGAAATTCACGACGCTTATGGAAATCTGGAAAATGTGACTCAAACAATTGGGTTGCAAATGACTTCCGGCACGGGGACGGCCACTTTCCGTAAAACGCCCGGTGGAAGCAATATTACTTTCATTAACTTAAGTGACGAAAGTAGCTCCTCGTTTTACTTTGCCTGCGACCAGCCTGGAACAAAAACAATTAAATTAGGTAATGCGGCTTTGTACGATGCTTCGCAAAATGCTACCATTACGGCTGGGACGGCCAGCCAGCTTCTGGTGGTACTACCGGGGCAAACATTTGTGGATGGAACCGGGGTTACCGGAGATCCCGATACCCAGACAGCGGGAAGTTCGTTCAATATTCAACTGGTAATTACCGATGCCAATTATTTTAAAGTAAGCGAAACGGGTAGTCGGGATATCGATTTTTCCTCCACAGCAGGTAATGCACCCGATGGAACTCGACCTACCATCAATGGAGTGAATTCCGATTCCTGGTCGAATATGAGTATCAATTTTACTGATGGTACCAGCGATAACATTCCGGTGGTTTTCTACAAAAGCGAAAGTGGGGTTACGATTACCGCCAGTGACGATAATGGTTCTCCCACACTAAGTGGAGTGGCTTCTTCGGGAGTAACGGTAAATTACGGGGCATTGGATCATTTCGCTTTTTCTATGGATTCTCCCCAGCGAGATGGGTACGCGGTATCTGGAACCAATACCATTACAGCCCAGGATGCTTACGATAATACGGTGCTAAATTTCAATGCCAGTACCGACAATGTGACCATCACAGGGAGTGGGCCGGGAACGGCAACCATTACCGGGTTGGGTTCGTCCAGCAATAATGTGCTGGATCAGGCCAGCGATTTTTCCAGTGGTGTGGCAGACCTCACCGCATTGGGGATGACTATTGATGTGACCGCTGTAGGAAGCTATGATTTTACCGCTACGGCCAGTAGTGGAGCGACTGGAACCGCAAGTGGTATTTCTGTGAATAAAGTGGTTAATGTGAGTAGTCCCAATACGAATGCTGATGCCAATATCGATGCTTCTTCCAGCGCAGGCGATTTAAATGTGTACGCCAGCATCGACGGAACGGAAGATGGAACGGTTTCTGATGACTTCCGTATTAAGTGGGGCTTTAATAATACCGGGAACGCCGGATCGTACTTTGCCACCGGCCAGTCCACCGATTTGACCCCTTCGGGAACCATCAGTTACTCCATTCCGGCGGCCAGTATTCAAGCTGGTAGCAGCTACGATTATTTCTTCTGGTGGGTAGAAAATATCAGTACCAATTCTTCGGCAACAATTATCGAAGGTTTGCCCAGTTCCAGCAATCCTCGCCGGTTAGTTGTAAATCCCACCTTAATTACTGAAGCCGGAGTCAATGGTGGAGATGTGTCCGGTGGAAGTTATCAGGTGGGAGTAAACGATCAGGAAGTGGTGTCCATAAAATTTTCATCTTCACCTTCGGTGGCTACAATTATTATTAATACTCTGGTATTCGATAAAACGGGAACCGCATCTACTAACGATATTTCGCAATTCCATTTGTATAAAGATGGAGGAACATTGGGAGATAGGGATAGCGGAGACGAATTGTTATCCAGTGTTGACTACTCCGGAGGTGGAGCAGTTACATTTAGTAATATCAGTCTTTCTGTCACTGATGCCAATGTTTACATCCTGGTAACGGTTGATATTAAATCCGGTGCCGATCCCAATGTCACTCTGGGGCTAAAATTGACGAACGAAAGCAATATTTCTCTGGATGATAATGTATTGAATGGTCCGGCCACTTCAATTAACAAACAACCATTTTCCAATATTGGTACTACCGGTGATGCTTCATTGCCTGTAACACTAAGCAGTTTTGAGGCAGAAAGCGGATACGGAAAAATTACCCTGCATTGGGAAACCGCCAGCGAGATTGAAAATCAGGGATTTTTCATCTATCGCAGCCTGAATGAAGACGGGCCTTACCAGGTGTTGAACAATCAATTGATTCCTGGTTACGGAAATAGCAATACTGGCCATTCCTATGAATATGTGGATGAGAATGTCGAAGAGGAAATGACTTATTATTACAAGCTGGTTTCTCGGGATTTTAACGGTACCATGCACGAGTATTCTGCAATGGCCTCCGCTCGAGTTTTGCCGATGCCCAAACAGTTCACTTTGCATCAGAACTACCCCAATCCGTTTAATCCCACTACCCACATCAAGTTTGAGGTGGCACGCGCAGGGGTCGTATCCCTGGAGATCTACAATATGCTGGGGCAGAAAATACGAACACTCATTTCCGGAGAATATCTGGAACCCGGTGTTTACGATGACCTGGTCTGGGATGCAACCGATGACATGGGGAATCATGTTGCCAATGGAATTTATTATCTGGTGTTTAAAGCCAGAGATTACAATTTCCGACAAATTCGAAAGGTAGTTTATATGAAATAGTTTGTTTATTAAATTGCTTGAATTAGGAGGGGATAGGTACCAAATTTATCCCCTCTTTTTTTGTATTATTTACTTTTTCTGAATTGGGATATATAGTATATTTTGCGCAGGTCCATTAAAAAGTGAAGTTACATATGAAATATTTGATTTCTCTTTTCATTCTCGTTCTGGGATTATATTATCAAATTCATGCTAATGAGGCGTTTGTACGAGTTATCAGGCAGGATGCATCTGGGCTGGAACTGGAGTTTACTTTTCCCGATCCTCAGATGGAAGAGGGGTTTGCTGATGGTGTCCATGTAGCTGTTGTGCAAATCCCCGGATTATCATATAATTATGAAGAAAATCTGCCTTTACTTCCTGTTTTTAGCACCACGTTTATTGCCCCTCCTGGTAAAGTACACTGGCAAATGGTTGTGGAAGAACGCAAGGAGTATTCTAATTTTTCGACGATCATTTATTCCCCACCGGAAAAAGATGCTTTACCCCCTTCTTCTGTGATCTGGAAGGGAGAGAATTTTCCGGAACAGAATGTTTTACTCAAGGATATGGGAGTCTTCAGGGATTATCGATTAATGGGGGTTAAGATTTATCCCGTTCAAATTAGAAATAACTCTCTTATTTTTTACAAAAAATTCAAATTAATCATCCGTTTTCGGAATCGATATGCTCAATCGCTTCAGAGTGGTAATCTATCGTTTACTGAGAAGAAGCTTTTTGAAGAATTAGCTGTCAATGGTGCAAGTGTCGACCGAATTCCTGCAGCAGTATCTACTCCGAGCCATCCGCCCATGTCCCCCCAGGGAGGGACTCAGAATTCAAGCCAGAGAGTTCGTATCTTTGTAAAGAAAAAGGGAATCTACCATATTTCTGGCCAGGATTTATTGGATGCGCAGATCAATATTCAGGAAATTAATCCACAAACGTTTCGTCTGACGAATAAAGGCAACGAGGTTCCCATCCTGATTCATGGAGAAGAGGACGCCCACTTTGATGCGGAAGATTACATTGAATTCTGGGGAGAACCCAACGAAAAAACCATGATTGATCAGTATCCGGATATGTACAAAGACCCGTTTTCGGATGAAAATGTGTATTGGCTGGAATGGGGTGGTTCCCCAGGTTTACGAATGGTGGAAGAAAGTGGGGCTGTCATCGAAACTGACCCTACAAAATATAATCCAGCTTTGTTTTATCCTTATACTGTTCATGTTGAAAAGGATGGGCATTTCGAACGATTAGGATTTGGAAATATTCACCGACCTTCTTATACTCGGGATCTCTGGTTCTATGATAGTGGAATTCAATCCATTGGTAAGAAGACGTACCCCGTGCAATTGATTTATCCAGATTCCAATTCATTTAGCCCGGTGTACGTTAAGGTGAAATTGTGTGGAAAATCGCAGAATCATCATAATGTTATGGTGTGGTTAAACCAGCGCCTGGTGGGGCAATCACATCCCTACTGGACGCATCAGGATACTACCACAATTACCAATTTTGCCTCTTCTACGATACGTTCCAGCGATTTGGTACACGGCACAAATGAACTGGATATTCAGCTTCCTACTCTTTCTGGTCCCAATAATGATGAAACGGACTATGTCCTGTTTAATTGGGCGGATATTACTTATGACAAACAGTATAAAGCCTACAATAATTACATTGAATTTGGTAAACCTTCACCCAGCGTGATTTATTTCCCTCAAATTAAATTGTTTCAATTCGAAATTACCAATTTCACTCGTTCGGACGTGGAAGTATATAAAAAAGGGATTAGCAAAATTGTTAATTTCCAGATTATTCCGGAAGTTGGGGCTCATGGACAGGTTCATTATAAAATCATTTTTCAAGACCAGGTATTGTCTGATGATATTGAATACATTGCTTTAACACCGGATAAGAAATTGAAACCGGTTCGCATCGAATTGGATGAGCCTTATGATCCGGATAATCCGGGTCTTACTCTCAAAGACCCCGCAAATTCTGCAGATTACATTATAATTACCCATAGTAATTTTTATCAGCGTGCTAAAGAACTGGCCGATTATCGTCGCCAGCAAGGGATAAATGTAGCCATAATTAATGTTCAGGACATTTACGATGAATTCAATTATGGAATAAAATCTCCCCTGGCCATTAAATCGTTCTTAAAATATGCTTTTTACAATTGGGATCGAACCCATCGTTTAAAATATGTGCTATTTTTCGGGGATGCTAATTATAATTATAAGTTAGTGAATGTACCCAACGCAGATTATGTGCCCACGTTTTTCTATCAAAGTTACAAATTCGGAGCAGTAGCCACAGACCTGCCTTATGCCTTAATCTCGGGGGAAGATTATCTACCCGATCTGTTTATTGGTCGTATTCCAGCATCTACAAATGGGGAAGTGACCAGCGTTATTCAGAAAATCAAGGAATATGAACAAACAAGCCCCATAGATGCTTGGCGAAATACGGCTGTTTTCATCAGCGGGAATGATTCCCATACGCCGGAGTTTAAAATAGATAGCATTCCCGGAATTCGTTTACGTAAGAAGCCTGCTTTCCGTACCCAGAATCAACGGCTCATCGATATGCTGCTTCCCAAAACATACTCCGCTTATAAATTAAATACGGTGAAAAATGATACAGTGCCTTACGATCCCAATTTTGGAGGTACAACAGACCTTATCGAATATTTTGATAATGGATGTAGTTTCATGACATTTCTGGGGCACGGAGGGGGCGCTATCTGGGCGGATGTACAGTTGCTGAACCTTCAGGATGTGGATCGTTTGAATAACAAAGGAAAATATCCTATCATTGCCAGCATGACCTGTTTTACCGGAGCGTTTGACAATCCTGGAAATCCGGGTTTAGCCCAAAAACTGCTTCTTTCGATCGATAAAGGAGCTATTGCTGTGTTGGGCTCTTCTGGGCTGGGCTGGGTGGCAAACGATTATTCCATCCTCTGGAACATCATGAAACATCTATTTGTGAAGGATTTGCCGATAAGTGCAGCGATTACCATGGGGAAGATTGATTATTTCATTTCTTCCCAGTATGTGATTAATGATACCATCGTACCAGGGCAATATTGGGGACATGGTTCCATTCGCTACGATATTGTTCATCAATATAATTTGATTGGCGATCCGTATATTCGAATGAAAATTCCAGAAGGCGACCTATCAATCCAGGTCGATAATAATTTGATTCATTCGGGTGATACAGTAAAAGTAAACATTGGATCTCAACTTACTACGGGTGATGGATATCTGGAATTAGCCAACGGGAAAAATGAAGTGGTGTATCATGAACCCATTTTTATTAGTCCCGGCGGAAAAGATTTTGAGATACCTGTTCCGGATGATTTTCCGGATGGACCCGGTTATATTCGGGCTTATCTAAGTGATGGATTCAGGGACGAGGTAGGAATGGCTCCGGTAGCGTGTAATTATGCTGTGTTCGATTCTTTTACCACGATTCCAGAAAACCCCAATGCTGAAGACAGCGTATCCATCATTTTTACAGCCCGAAGTGAATTGGGAATTGCGCAGGTGAAAGTGGTTGCTTTGATTCCCAATCGGTACGGAGGATTGGATTCGGTTCGGATTCAAGCACAACCCATTGGCGAAAATCGTTTTCAGACTATACGGAAAATACCGCCAACCTATGCGCTGGATGTTGTTCATATAATTGCTTATGCTATTGACCACCAGGGGCGTTTAAGCCGAATGAATTTTAATTATGTGGTGCACGATACGCGTCCAGATCCCTTTATTTACCGAGGGAAAATTCGTTTTGTAGGAATGGAAGATGTTAAAGTAGGAGTAAGCATAGGGAATACGGGTGTTTTTCCGGCTCAGAATGTTACAGTGGTGGCGTATCAGGGTAAGTCAAATTTTCTTAATAATCAACCTTTTGCTTCAAAAACAATTTCTCTGGATGGGAAAGATAGCACCACGGTATTGTTTGATTTTCCATTTCCATTAAATGTGAATTCATACAAAATTTACGTGCAGATCGATCCCCATCATGTTGCTCCAGATTTTAATCCGGGCAACAATTTGGAC
>JALWDQ010000915.1:0-770 GCA_027039625.1 Calditrichia bacterium
CCCGCCGTTGCTCGGAAGGCTTACTGGCCAGATACAGCAAAAACTGAATCTGAATAGGACTCAAATTACGTTGTTTGGCATAATCCCATAACATGCTGCGAAACGCTTGATAAATTCGTTCTAACGCGGCAAATATGGCATAATCCAGATCAGTGGCATTTCGAGACAAGTTCGGCTCCATCAATGAGTTCCTCGACGCACAGATATAATTTAGGAATCCTAAATATTATTTTCAAGTAAAAAAATAACTTTTTTTGCTATTTTGGGGCATGAGAATGTTACTAAGAAACTCAAAAGAAAGCTTTCCCACGAATTACACGAATGGACACGAATGAAAAAGAAAATATATTAGATTAGGTTTGGAAAGATACTTTTAGACTATTTAGAATTTGGGATTTAAAGTTTGCGGTTTGGGATTTGGGAATTGGAATTTATAATTTCATTCTTCGCTTCTCATGAAGCGTTATGCTGCTAATCAGCATTCTTTGCTCACAAGGCTCCCGGAACGGGTCTGTGACTGTGATTGAGGAATCCACCTCGGCGGGAGACGAAGCAATCCATTGTCATCGCGAGGAGCGAGCGTAGCGAGCGACGTGGCGATCCCTTATAAAGTGCCAGGAAGCATTTAACCACAAAACACACGAATTAGCACGAATAAAAAATAATTGTTTCCTGGAAATTGTAATTTGAAATTGAGTGTTTGGAATTTGAGTTTTGTGATTTGGAATTTGTTTTTTGGGAATTTTGGATTTGTAATTTTAGAATAGCAT
>JALWDQ010000915.1:780-2217 GCA_027039625.1 Calditrichia bacterium
CGCTCCGCTGGTGCTTCGCTCAGAATGACAGGGAGGAGAAGTGTTCCTGTCATTCTGAACCCGAGCCGCAGGCGAGGGTGAAGAATCTCATTCGGTAGATGTGGATTAACGAAGATTCTTCGTCGTCCTGCGTTCCAGGACTCCTCAGAATGACAGAATGTGGCTTGCCTCCGAAGAGCCGGGCCACACGACTTCCCCTGTCCATCCGCATCTCCGAAATCATTAACCACGAATCGCGCGAATAGGCACGAATAAAAAATAGCGACCTAATTCAGTTATTAACGAACTCAGGATAATCATTTATTTTTTGGAATTTGTTTTTTTACTATTTGGGATTTTATTTCTTGAGATTTGGAATTTGTTATTTGGAAATTCTTTGTATTCGCTGCGAGCGCTGCGGTTTTAAAATTTGGGATTTGAGATTTGGGATTTGTTTCTTGGGATTTGGAATTTGGAATTTCAATTTCCGGGGATTTCTCTTCATTCGAGAAGACCTGATTACCCCCGAAACGCAAATAGCTCCTGATTTTCCTTCACCCAAAACCGAAACACCAATCTCCCTCAATCCCACAGGATTGTTGGAGAAAGCTGGTTTTCTCCAGAAAAGAAAGAACTCCCTCCCGTTTTCTTTCAAAAATCAGAAGTTGTAATTAAAAGAGAGTGTTCCCCGATGTTCTTTGTATTCTCTGTCCGGATTCACCGGATCGAAGAAATCCAATTTCACCAGATTCAAATTTAAACTGCTGCGGGCAGTGACCCGAAACCGGGAATTGAGGGTGTAGTTTACCGATTTTTGCTCCCCGCTGCTTTGCACACTCACCGAAAAATTATTTCGCCACTGGGTAAACGGATTAATCCCTAACATGCCACCATATGTCTGGCTCTGGATGGTTCCGGTAACCACTTTATTGGAGGTGTTGGTAAAATTAAATCCTACGGTAAATTTGGGGGAGATGACTACATTGTACCCGGCGTTAATCATCTGGGCATCGAAGGCATTCTGGTTTTCAGCCTCACTTCGTTTCTGGGATTTCTGCAAAGAATAGGCGAAGGTGAGCGTATTCGCCAGCCGTTTGACCTGGAACATGTACGAACCGTTTACCATATAGCGGTCGCTGTAGGTATCAAACAGCATCCGTTTCTTTTCAATATTATTTTCCCAATAAATTAACGAATCCAGATTGGCTTCGTTTTCCAGGCGGTTGCTGCTATAGGTAAAATTGAGCATGAGTGGCCGGGTCGGTTTGACCATAACCCCTGCCATGTAGTTGATATGTTGCTGGGTCTTCACCTTCTGATTGTTCAAGTTATCGTGGCTATAATTAAAAGTACCCCGGAAAGTTAATTTCCCCGGAAGGGCATTAATAAATAAATTGCCATTGTACCGCTCCCGATCGTTCATGGTGTAGGGTAATCCCAGGGAGGCAAAGCCCGGCT
>JALWDQ010000916.1:0-2215 GCA_027039625.1 Calditrichia bacterium
CCGGGGATCTTCGATAATCCCGTAAAAATTGGGATTTTGTACCACTACCCCGGCAGTGGCATCATCCAGCAAATCCCGCAGCGCCGCGGTGTCGATGCGCCCATCCGGTGCGGTGGGTACAGTAACCAGCTCCATCTGCTGATCTTTAACGTACGTTTCCACAATCTGGCGATACAGGGGATTGAGATTTTCGGGAAGCAGGATGCGTTTTTTGCGGGTGTGATGCGCCGCCATCAACACCGCTTCGGCCAGCGCCGAACCGCCATCGTACATGGAAGCGTTGGCTACCTCCATTCCCGTCAGGCGGCAAATCATGGTCTGATACTCGTAAATAGCCTGCAGCGTCCCCTGGCTTACCTCTGCCTGATACGGTGTGTACGCCGTGTAAAATTCCGAGCGCATTAGAATATGCTTTACGGCAGCGGGAATGTAATGGTCGTATGCGCCTCCGCCCAGGAAAATGGCTCCCCGGGTATTGCGAGCCAGCAACTGCTCCATCTCCCGCTGAATTTCCAGCTCGCTTAACGGTTCGGGTAAATTCAAGCGCCCCCGAAAACGATTTTCCTCGGGAATGTAATCAATTAACTCTTCGAAATGCTCTACACCAATCTCCCGCAACATCTCTCGATTGTCAGCTTCCGACTTGGAAAGATATGCCATCGCTTTTTCCCTGATATCCGTTTAATATTTCCCATCAAACCGGTTCGATTTTTCCCGGAATTAGCAATTTCCGAAACCCGTTTCTTTTTTCGCCCCGAAATAGAACATCCGCGGTCAAATCAGTTCTTCGTACTGTTCCTTGCTCAACAGATTAGCTACTTCGTCCGGATTGCTCATTTTAATTTTAATAATCCAGCCTTCTCCATAGGGATCTTTATTGATTAATTCCGGTTGGTCGGCCAGTGCTTCATTGACTTCCACCACCTCGCCAGAGAGGGGAGCAAACAGATCGGACACGGCCTTCACCGCTTCGATGGTTCCAAAACTTTCGTTTTGCGTAGTCTGGGCTCCCACTTCGGGGAGTTCCACATACACAATATCGCCCAATTCGCTCTGGGCAAAATCGGTAATGCCCACCGTGGCAATCTCTCCGTCAATTCGTGCCCACTCGTGATCTTTGGTGTACTTCAAATCTTCAGGAATATTCATACAGACCTCCAGCTTCAAAATTAACTTTCTTTCTGGTAAATATTTTCTATGAAATGGGTATCGAAATCACCGGACTGAAATTCAGGGGTATTGATAACAAACTGATGGAAGGGGATGGTGGTTTTGATGCCTTCCACCACGAATTCATCCAGAGCCCGTTTCAGGCGGCCAATGGCTTCCTTCCGGTCGCGCCCGTGCACAATGAGTTTAGCAATCAGAGAATCGTAATAGGGAGGAATTTTGTACGACGCGTAGATGTGGGTATCCACGCGGGTACCCGGTCCGCCCGGCTGGTAGAGTGAGGTAATTTCGCCGGGACTGGGCATGAAGTTGTTCTCGGGATCCTCAGCATTAATGCGGCACTCAATAGCATGACCCACCGGCTTTATGTCCTTCTGTTTCAGGCTCAACTTCTGGTTGGCGGCCACCAGAATCTGTTCCTTAATCAAATCCACATTGTACACCATCTCCGTTACCGGATGCTCCACCTGGATCCGAGTGTTCATCTCCATGAAATAATAATTCAACTGGGAATCCACCAGAAACTCGATGGTACCGGCACTGTAATAGCCCACATGCAGAGCACCTTTCACCGCCACTTTTCCCATTTCCTGGCGTTTCTTGTCATTAATAATAGGGGAAGGCGATTCCTCAATCAGTTTCTGGTGGCGGCGCTGGATGGAACATTCGCGTTCCCCCAGATACACCATATTGCCAAATTTATCGCCAATTAACTGAATCTCGATGTGCCGCGGTTTGTCGATGTATTTTTCCAGATAGAGGTCGGGATTCCCGAAGGCAGCTTCGGCTTCGGCTTTCGCCATCATGAAATTCTTCACCAGTTCATCTTCGGATTTCACGATGCGCATCCCTTTACCACCGCCCCCGGCCACGGCTTTCAGAATAACCGGGAAACCCATCTCTTTCGCTAACTGGAGTGCCTCGGTTTCATCCTTCAGAACCCCATCGCTTCCGGGAATCACCGGAACGCCCGCTTCCTTCATGGACTTTTTGGCTTCGGCTTTATCGCCCATTTTACGGATAACTTCTGAAGGAGGTCCAATGA
>JALWDQ010000917.1:0-2213 GCA_027039625.1 Calditrichia bacterium
GTCTCATCGATCAGAATCTTAAATCCATCGTGCTTATTTCCGATGGTCAGTTTAACCAGGGACGGAATCCCCTGGCATTTGCCGAGAAGAGTCCCGTACCCATTCATACCCTGGCAATTGGCGATAGTACGACCGGCAAGGATGTGCGCATTACGGCGGTTCAGGCGCCCCGAGTTACATATCGGGGGCAGAACGTTCCTGTGCGGCTGCGACTTCAGCAAAATTTGTGTGATGGTGAAAAAGTGCAGATTCGGTTATGGCAGGGGAAGCGTCTTTTACAGACCAGGCAGGTGGAGCTGGCTCACAGCGGATTTGAGCAACTGGTGGAGATGAGCTTCCCGGCGCAAAAAACAGGGGAGTTTCAGTTTCGGGTGGAAGTGGTTCCGCTTCCCGAGGAAATCTCCACCCGGAATAATACCCGCTATTTTCTGGTGCGAATTCTGAAATCGCGCATCCGGGTGCTGCTCTTAAGCGGACAACCCACTTTCGACCAACGCCTGCTCATGGTTGCTTTGAGGGGAATTTCTGGAATCGAGCTTCTGGTACGCACTGAAACCCGAAATGGCACTTTTTACGAAGGTGCACTGCAAAAAGCGCAAATTGATTCGCAGGATGTCTATCTGTTTCTGGGATATCCCACTGCCCGTACCCCGGAGAGGATTTTACAATCCCTTTTCGAAAACATTACCACCCGGAAAAAGCCTCTTTTTCTGCTGCTTACCACTCGTACGAGCCTTTCGCGACTTTATCCCCTGGCAAAGCTGCTGCCCATTATAAAAGGGAGAATTGTTTCCGGTGGAGTGGTAAATGTAGTTCTTACTCCCGGAGGACAGATGCACGCTGTCACTCGCCTGGACGAAGACCCTGCCCGGGTCAGTGCCTATTGGTCGGATTTACCCCCGGTTACGGCACTGGGGGAATATCTCAAACCCCGGGCGGGAAGTCAGGTGCTGCTTATGGGAAATTTCGAAGAGGGAGGTGACGAAGTACCCGTTTTGCTCGCCAATTACGCCCGGGAGGTGAAAACGTTACTTCTCACCGTTACCGATGTGGGTACCTGGCATTTGCAGCTTCAGGATGATCCCGATCGTGCGGATTTCTTTCAGATGTTTCTGGAACACGCCATCAAATGGCTGGTGAACCGGGAGGATGTGCAAAAGGTGCAGATAAAACCGCAGCAGCGAATTTTCCGCACGGGCGAAACAGTCATCCTGGAAGGGGAGGTCTTCGACGATTTTTATCAGCCCGTTAACGATGCAGAGGTGACATTGAAAATAACGGGTGAAAATTTTCAACGGGAAGATGTCATTCCCTATCAGGAAGGGGTATATCACTACGAGTTAAGCGGATTGCTTCCCGGTACCTATTCCTACACGGTAACCGCTCGACGGGGGGAGCAGGTTCTGGGAACTCGACGAGGAAAGTTTGTGGTCGAACCTCTGGAATTGGAGATGCAGACGCCCCGGGCAAATCCCCGCTTGATGCGCCAGATTGCCCATTTGAGCGGAGGGAAGTCTCTTTCCGCACGTCATTTTACCGAAGCACTCCAATCCATGCGGTTTACTCGACGAATTCGGTTACATACTCTGGAATGGGTGCTGTGGCATCAACTTCCCTGGTTAATAATTGTTATTGGATTACTTTCGGTGGAATGGTTCTTCCGCAAACGGTGGGGGTTGCTGTAAATTGAGAATTAAGAATTAAGAGAATCAGTTCCTCTGGATCAACAATTTTGTTTGTCAATGTTGCTGGAATACTATTTCTTTTGGAAAGGCCGTTCGCGAGTTTCGGGATTAATAATTAAAAAACTACAAAATTTTATTTGAATGCAAAGGACAAGACCAGGCCAACTCGAGCGCGAAGCGCTCATACCTGTGCTTATTCCATAGGGATTTGTTAGTACGGGACATAGCTTTAAAAATTATTTATCTCCATCTTACGCCCTGGGCTACTAAATATGTTTATTTCAAGGTCATTAGCTTTGGGAAAATGTTGCGTATTTGTGGTAAAATATAAACGGCAAGTCGATGATCGGCTGAGCGCGAAGCGCTCGCACAAAGTTAGCCCGGGGCGAAGGGGAAAATGATATTCATCGAGATGCAAAGCCCTGAAAGGGCGAAACTCATCGAGAATTCAAGAAAAGGATTATCTGGGAAAATAATAATTGCAATGGAGGCAGTGCTCACTACTACGATTTTCTTCATAAACTTGAG
>JALWDQ010000918.1:0-2210 GCA_027039625.1 Calditrichia bacterium
TCCGGCATAATGGAGTCTTCCCAGATCTCAGTGATATAGAAGAAACCGGAAGTACGCAGTTTGTTCACATTTCCTTTCCCGCCGGTCACGTCGTCATCACCGGAACCCATACCACCCACCAGACCAAAGCTCAGTTTATCCGTAACAGCATAATTCATTTTGAGGTAAATATTATAACCGCCAATGGTACCGTCATTCTTATCCACGGTTTGCTTGGGTCCATAGTCCTCGTTGGGAATGTCATCTTTTCCTGTTAAGAAATCAAATTCTCCATTAAGACTCAATTTTCCTGCTTTGTATTTTCCGGCAAAACCGATTGCCATTAATGTGGTAATCTGGGGAGTAAAACGAGCACGGAAGAACTGCAGATGATCGGGCACATAGGCATTGGAGTCGTTTACGCTGGCATCATTATAATACAGAGCAAATACATTGTAATTTAATTTCTCGTTTCCACCGTTTAAATTCAAAGTGAGCAGGTTTGCATCCCGAGCATCATAATTACCCCGGCCATCCGGCGATACCTTCGGCTCATCCGATAAACCATCCACACCCTCGGATACTTTGGCATAAGAGAGGGTAAGCTTCTTCCCGATCACTTGGTTCAGGTCCATCTGAATTCCATCATAATTGTTGTCCAGGATGAGCTTGTTGCCCAGACCATACCACATACGTCCTACACGGAATCCCAGTGGAGTATTGGGAATCTTAAAATCCACATAGGCCTGATCCACGTGGAACAGGAAGTTGGTGTCCTTGAAGTCGAATAAACTACTGCCGCCATACTTATGGTAGGGACGCTCCGCACTTCTTAATGCGTTGTCCACCCCCCACCATCCCTGGGCCATGTCGAAACGGGTCACAACTTTCAGGTTATCATTAGCAATTCCCTGCACTTTGAAACGTAACATCTGTACAAAGTAATTGTCGTTATACACCTTTTTCCCAAACCAGAAGTCGTGCTGCGATTGGCCCCAGGCGGTGTACACACCGTTCACCTTAAAATCTGCTGCATACATGGTACTCACTACAAAAAGCAGAATCAGAGACAGAATCAAATAACGTTTCATGAGACCTCCTTATTTTTTGTTATGTGACCTATCGCACATTTCTTTACAAACACAATACCAGAAATAATTATTCCTCCTTTCTTCATTAATAACAACATATTATAGCAGATAACTTTTTGCTTGCTTTTTTCGAAAAATGACCGTATATAGTCAGTGTGTCAAAATACGGTCATATTAGGAGGGGACTTATTTATCCAGAATATCAACTTATGAACCACAATATGTTTCGGGGTGTCCTATGAAGCTCACCCAAAAAGTAATCTTGATTATTGTCAGCAGTGTGTTTACCATTATTGCCATCATCTTTTACCTGCTGGTCGCCCGCTTTGATACTCAAATTGAGAAAGGTCTTCTTTCTACGGCACGAGCCATCTACAAAAACATCATTATTGTACGCCAATGGGTGTCGGATTACAACGGAGTGTATGTGTTTAAAAAACACGGACAACCGGCCAATCCCTATCTACCACATCCCAACCTGATTACCGCACACGGCGACACCCTCACCCTGAAAAACCCCGCCCTGGTAACCCGGGAAATGAGCAGTTTAAGCCAACTGGCCGGCGGGCAGTTCTTCTTCCACATGGCCAGCCAGAATTACCTGAACCCGCTCCACAAACCGGATGATTTCGAAAATGCCGCCCTGAACTTCTTTAAAAACACCCCTAAGAATACCCGGCCGCGGGAATTTTACCGATTCGAAAAAATCAACAACCACATTTACTTCCGCTACTTTGCTCCGCTTTTCACCACCGAATCCTGCCTTAGTTGTCATTCGGCACAGGGTTACAAAGTGGGGGATTTACGCGGGGGAATCAGCATTGTACTCTCGGCAGACGATTACATGAAAGCGAAACGGGAGAATTTTCTCTTTTTCCTGGCAGCCGCTTTTCTCACCGTTATTTTTCTGAGTTTTCTCATTTTTATCGCCATCCAGCGCACAGTCATCCTGCCGTTACACAAAATTAAAGAAGCCGCCAGTAAAATCCGCAAGGGGGAATACCACCACAAACTTCAGCTTAATAAAAACGACGAGATTGGCGATCTGGCCGATGTGGTGGAAGCCATGCGCATGAAAATTCAGGATTATACCAACCAGCTCAAAAAATCCGAAGAAAAATACCGCAGCCTCATCGAAAA
>JALWDQ010000919.1:0-2207 GCA_027039625.1 Calditrichia bacterium
TCACTCATAAATTCTGCTCCTGTAAAATTTTCGTTTTGAGTTGTTCCAGGAATTGGGATATACCTTCGGGGTGGTTACCGCCCCCCTGTTGCAGTTGGGGCGAACCTCCGCCTTTCCCGCCAATTACCGGGAGCAAGTCCGGTACCATGCGCTTTAAATCCAGAGGAAGATTTTGTGAGCGTGCAATCAGAAAGCGTAACTCCTGGCCGTTCCGCACAAATGCTGCTACCACTATTCCCGGTTCCTGCAAAAGGGCATCGACAAAGGGTTTTAATTGTCTGGGATCGGTTTCGGTGAACACGGTTCCCACAAAGCGTACCGTGCCAATCGTTTCTGCTGCGTTCAGCGCTTCGGCTGCTCGATAGCGCATCAATTCGGTGTGAAGTTTGTTCTGCTGCCGTTGTAACTCTTTTACCTGATGCTGCAAGTCGGAGACCCGTTGCAGCAGTTCCTCCTCTCCGCTGGTGAGTAGCTGACCCAGCTCCTGGAGCAAACGGGATTTGCGCCGGTAATCCCGCAGCAATCGGTCACCAATGCGAAAAATAAGGCGTACACGCCCCCGAATTTTTTCCTGCCCGACGCATTGAATGACTGCCACTTCTCCGGTGGAGGCCACGTGGGTACCTCCGCAGGGAGAATAATCAAAATCCTGAATTTCCACAATGCGTACCTGCTCCACCTGAGGTGGTTGTTTGCGCAAGGGGAAGCGAGAAGCTTCCCGGGGCGAAACCCAATGGATGGTGACCGGGCGATTTTCCCGGATAATCCGGTTCGCCAGAGATTCGGCTTCGTTGAGCACTGCAGAAGAAATCTGTGGGGTATCCAGCTCCACGCTGGTATATTCTTCCCCCAGATGAACCGAAACGGTGGAGTGCCCACCCACTTCTTCCAGACTGCGGGAGATGAGGTGCTGGCCGGTGTGTTGCTGCATGAAATCGTATCGCCGGAACCAATCGATGCGACCGGTAACGACCTCTTCCCGGATGGGGACTTCCAGAAAATGGTAGATGCGCCCCTCCCGGGATTGAACATCCACAACCGGCACGTCGTTCAGCCAGCCCCGGTCTGCCGGTTGTCCCCCGCCTTCCGGGTAAAAACAGGTGCGTTCCAGCACCACAAACGGACGCCCTCGCTCTTCTCCCCTTTCCAGCACCGGGGAATCGAAAGCTACCCGATAAGCGTCCTGATAGTACAATTTTTCTGTCGGTGCCATTGAACTCCGTTTCAGTTCATCTAAAAAAACACCTGCCAATATAATGCGTTTCAATTCAAAAATCAAACCTATAGGCTTGATTTTAAAAGATTCAGAACAGGATTTTTATTAGCAGGATTATCCGAAGCTGCCCAGAAGATGCACCATCCAGGCCAGCACGGTGGCAATGCCAAAAGTAAGAAGAACCGCCACCCAGGTCCATTTACCCCCCAGTTCCCGCTTCAGTACGGCAATGGTAGCCACACAGGGGATGTAAAATGTAATGAAAACGGTGAATGTGAGGATTTGATTGGTGTTCATCACATTGATCACCTGAGTGGTGCCCAGGGCCTGAGTGAGCATAATGAGCGAGAGTTCCTTGCGTAACACGCCAAAAATCAGAGTGGTACCCACCACAATGGGAAGTCCCAGAAGAGAGGTGAGCGGAGAAAGCCCCAGATTAATCCAATCGTCCAGGTGCAGAAATTCCAGCATCCCCAGCACGATGCTCCCGGCAATGAGCAGCGGCCATGCCACGTAAATAAATTCCTTAATCCGAAACCAGGTTTTCTTTTTAATCACCTGGAAAGAAGGAAGGCGATAAGGGGGAATTTCCAGTATCATTCCCGGAGAAACCTCGGGCATTAAATGAGTAAGAATCCTGCCCGTAATGGCGATGACAAAGATGTTCAGGATATAGATGGCCAGAGCCCAGAGGGGACCGAGGTAAAATGCCACCAGCCCGAAGATGACCACACTGCGGGCAGAGCAGGGAACCATACTGGAGATGATGGCAGCAATGATCTTATCCCGTCGATCGGGCAGAATGCGGGTGGCCATCACGGCAGGAACGTTACATCCGTATCCCAGTACCGCGGGAACGATGGCCGTACCGTGCAGTCCAATACGGTGCATAAAGGCATCCATTAAAAATGCTACCCGGGGCAAATAGCCGATGTCTTCCAGCAGATTTAAACCAATAAGGAAAGGAATCAGGTAGGGGAGTACAATTGCC
>JALWDQ010000920.1:0-2201 GCA_027039625.1 Calditrichia bacterium
GGCGCGCTTCACCGCCAGCCTTACCCAATCCTCAATGGCAATATCCTTGGTCTGGCACATGCGGAAGATGTCCCCTTTTTCCACCGGCTGTTCCAGCAGCACCTTGCCGTTTTCATCCACGCAACGAATGATTCCTTCGCCGGAGGCTTCGAAGGTTTTATCGTGAGACCCGTACTCTTCCGCCTTCTTGGCCATCAGTCCCACGTTGGAGACGTTTCCCATGGTGGCGGGATCGAACTGCCCGTGCTGTTTGCAATCGTCAATCACCACCTGATAGATGGTGGCATAGGAGCGATCGGGGATCATGGCCAGGGTATCCTGAAGTTCGCCGCGGGCGTTCCACATCTTTCCGCCGTCTCGAATCACCACCGGCATGGAGGCATCGATAATCACGTTGTTGGGGACATGCAGGTTGGTAATGCCTTTTTCGCTATCCACCATAGCCAGCGCCGGGCGTTTCTGGTACATGGCGTTGATGTCCGCTTCGATTTCCGCCCGTTTTTCCGGGGGAAGTTTCTGGATTTTCTGGAGGATATCCGCCAGCCCGTTGTTGACGTTGGCACCCACCTGTTTGAGCGCCTCGGCGTGTTTTTCCAGCGCATCGCTAAAGTACACCGATACAGCGTACCCGAACATGATGGGGTCGGAGACCTTCATCATGGTGGCTTTCAAGTGAAGGGAGAGTAACACATCATCCCGCCGGGCTTCTTCCATTTTTTCCTGGTAGAATTTGCGCAGTTCCCGCACGTTCATTACGGCGGCATCCAGCACCTCACCTGCTTCCAGGGGCAGGGTCTCCTTGAGCACGGTTACTGTGCCGTCCGGCGCTACGTATTCAATGCGCGCCGTGGTGGCGGCCTCCATGGTGAGGGATTTTTCGCTGCCGTAATAGTCTCCCTTTTCCATGTGGCCCACCCGGGTACGGGAGCCTTCCTTCGGCCAGGGTTTCATCAGTTTGTGGGGATTTTTCCTGGCGTAGCGTTTCACGGCGGGGGCGGGACGTCGGTCGGAATTGCCCTCGCGCAGCACGGGATTTACGGCAGAACCCAGCACCCGGGAGAAACGCTGTTGCAGCGCTTTCTCCTCCTCAGTCTGGGGTTCCTCGGGATAGGTGGGGATGTCGTAGCCCTTTTCCTGCAATTCTTTGATGGCTGCCTGCAACTGCGGTACCGAAGCACTGATGTTGGGCAGTTTAATGATGTTGGCGTCGGGATGCTGGGTCAGTTCGCCCAGTTCTTGTAAGGCGTCCGGCACGCGCTGTTCTTCGGTGAGCCGTTCCGGGAAGTTCGCCAGAATGCGCCCGGCCAGAGAAATATCCTTAACCTCGATTTCAATATCTGTTCCTTTGAAGAATGCTCTTAAGATAGGAAGCAGCGAGAAGCTTGCCAGATAGGGCGCTTCATCGGTTTTAGTCCAGTAGATTTTAAATGGTTTCATGTTTGTCCTTTGCTATTTTAATTTAGAATTTTTGTTTCTCCACCGGTTCCAAATTTAAGGGAAATCGGTTCTGGTCACAATGGAAGCTTTGAAAATTTTGCCATGCAGGTAAGTGAAACAAGGGAGCCCACTCCGATTTAAACAGAAAGGTCCCAGTTTGTTGTCAGGGTTTAAAGGAATGAAAATGGGAAGCCTTTCGGTAGAGGGAGGGCTAAAAAATTTAGCTTTTAAAGATGCAGAAGACTTAAATGATACAGAGAAGAATGGTTTGCCGGGAATGTTGTACCTTCCCGGTGCCGGATTTAAGAAAGATCTAATTTGTTTTCCGGGATTTTACTGTTTACATGAATTTTCCTTTGGTCCAGCCCATGTACCCTTTCTGGAATTAAATTACCGGGCTTCTGTGAAATGGTTTACCCCAGTTTACGAACGTTAATTGCCCGGTCGCCCCGGAGTTCCCGGCGGACATCAAACCCCACCCGATCGCCTTCCCGTAGAGGCTGATTGCGGGATTTGGGATGGATGTCCCCGAAACTGAAGTAGTATTCTTCCTCATCTTCCCCCAGAATAAAGCCAAACTTTTTTATCGGATCCAGCATTTTGATGATGCCATATTCCATGGATATTCCCTCCGATTTTTAGGGAAATATAGGAGGATTTTGAAGCGGGAACAAGATTAAGTGAAATGGACACCGAAGTTTAATCATGGTAGAGGCAGATTATAGAGATTAAAAATCACAAATAACAAAAATAAATTCCAAATC
>JALWDQ010000921.1:0-2201 GCA_027039625.1 Calditrichia bacterium
AATAAATAAAGATTGAACTACATGCTTTTAATTGGTCCAGTTTTAAATAAACATTATGAGCTACAATATGCGCGTTTATGATTAAATATTCTTCTGAGTTTTATTTTTACACAGCCTCTTTCATTTGTTAGCTACTGTAATACGCTTTTTCGCTCTCTCTCAACGTCCCTGTTTTTCCAGCTCCTGCTCTATCTGATAAATCGGTCGAATATCCACGGGAATTTCGCTTAAACGCTCGGTGAGGGTTTGCATGGTAGGACTCATGACGCCGTATTGAGCAATCAGCTCTTTGGCCGCAGCATAATCGCCTGTTGCCTGAATGGTAAGGAGCCGATTTGCCAGATTCTCCACCGCATCGTAAATTTTCTCGAAATTCACGCGCACTTTTTTCTGGTCGGGATCGTACTGATAACCGCCCTGTTCCAGAAGGTAGTTGAAAATAATGGCGTTGCCGGCACCATGCGCTTCATTGATTCCAAAGCGCACGGAACGGAATATCCCGGCCAGGAATGTGGCCCATACCTGGCGTTCGAAATCAGGAGGATATTCCCCTTTCTCAATCATGAAAATGTTATTGTACATGCCCAGCACATCGGCTTTGCATTCCTCGATGGTGGAGTAGGTTTCTTTCAGTTCTTTTTTTACTTCCGTTTTGCGCCCGTTTACGGTAATAAATCCGGGGCCAACCCCGTGGGAAATTTCGTGCATCAGGGTGTGGTTAAAGAAAGCCACAAACGTGACGTAAGGGAGCTGATCCTCTGCCAAAACCTCCCGGGCAATGGGAATCAGCAGTTTACGGAATTTAGCTTCGCTCACGTTTTTCAGCATGACTTTTTTGGAACCTTTCGCCTTCCGTACCCGCTCGTCGTTGGGCAGGTTGAAAGCCAGGGTTTGCACTCCTGCTTTGGTGTCGCCTGCCGTAAAAACCTCCTGAACCACCACAATGGGCGATTCCAGTCCTCGTTGAAAATTTTTGTAGCGGTCGGGGATGGGGAGATGCTTCTCGATGTCCACCAGATACCGCGCAAAACGCGCCAGTTTCGCACTCTCCTGGGGATCCACCAGGGTGATGAACGCTTCAAACGATGCTTTGTAATTGAACAATTCATCTTCGTACACTTCGTAGGGACCAATCACCACTTCGATGGTGTGGTTTTTCAGATCCATCCAGGCCATGTCGCTCTCGTAATAGTCGTTGCTCTGGAAGGCATCGGCGCGGGTGAGGAGGTAGCGCTTCAGCGTGGGATTATCGGCATAATCCGCAGCTTCGCGCAACAGTTGAGCCGCCCGGGTGAGTTCGGTCTGGTAATATTGGGAATAAGGAATTGCCACCAGCTTCCCATCCTGTCGGCGAATCATGGTCACTTCCGAGGTGAATGCTTTTTCGTCCTCCGGGTGATTCCGAATCCAGGTTTCAAACTCTTCTCGGGTCATGTCCTCGGGATAAAAATTTGCCCCGGGCGGTTTGGGTTTGTCCCCGATGAACGGTTTATTATGATCCAGCCGGTCGAAAGGCCCAAACATGATTTTAAACAGTTCCAGCCGGAGCCTGTCGATTTCTTTGTTCGATTGTTCCAGTTGAGCCAGAATCTCCCGGTTGTGGGAGTACACCTGGTCCAGGAAAATATCGTCAATGATTCTGGCCGCCTGGTAGAGCTTCTCCACCACCTTTTTTTGCCGCTCGTTCAGAAGCGAGGCATCGTACCGAATTTCGGTGGGAGTAAAGCGGGCAATTTTCTGTTTTAAAATTTCAATCTCCTGCATCGAACTCTCCCTGCGAGTTTCGCAACCTGTTAAAATGGATATTACCACTGCTGCCAGAACAAACCACCGTACGCTCATCATGTCTCTCCTGTTTTAAGCAAAAATTCTCTCCCTGTAAATTTACATCGGGGAATCTTTTAAACAAACCGGAAAAGGAAGCAATAAAATGTGTGGAAAGGAGCAAGGGATTAAATTTGAACGGTTATTTTTTCCGTGTTAGAAGTTCGGCTGGGAGTATATTTCAGTTGACCTTTACTTTTACCATCAATGATGTCTTTCAGAGTATAATTTTCCAGGATTTGATCGAGGGTGCTTTGAATTAACGTCCAGAGGGGACGTACTGCACAATTTTTAGAATGGATGCAGGTGCTCTTCAGTCCGGTGTGTTCATCGCAAAACTCTCCGGAATAGAGCCGTCCTCCCAGGCTATCCAGCAC